>NZ_JAPTFX010000114.1:0-15969 GCF_030985895.1 Stenotrophomonas sp. Sm6012
CGAACGCACAGCCGCCAGCGGCTGGGCCGGACCCCGGAGGGGGGTTTACGGCGTGTCCTGACCACCCACACCGCCCCGCCATCCCACGGAATGCCGCTCTTGCTTTGGCCGTTGCCGTTGCATCGAGCAGGTGCAGGGCTGCAAGCCCTGCAGAAAAGCCCCTTACCCCGCCATCACCGCTTCGATCTCGTCGGCGCTGCGCGCCAGGCCTTCGGTCAGCACGCGATGGCCATCATCGGTGATCAGCACGTCATCCTCGGTGCGGATGCCGATACCGCGCCAGCGCGGCTCCACCGTCGTATCATCCACGCCGATGTACAGCCCCGGCTCGATGGTGAACGCCATGCCCGGCTCCAGCAGCCGCGAATCACCGGCCAGGCGGTAATCGCCCACATCGTGCACATCCAGCCCGATCCAGTGCCCGGTCTTGTGCCGGTAAAAACGCTGGTAAAGGCCTTCGGACAGGTTCTTTTCCAGCGTGCCCTTCAGCAGGCCCAGCCGCAGCAGGCCCTCGGTCAGGGTCTGCACCGCCGCCAGGTGGCCGGCCTCGTACGGCACGCCCGGCTTGGCCTGCGCCAGTGCCGCTGCCTGCGCCTCACCGACCAGGTCATGCAGCGCGCGCTGCTCGGCACTGAAGCGGCCGCTCACCGGGAAAGTGCGGGTGATGTCGCTGGCGTAGCCGCGGTACTCGGCACCCGCATCGATCAGCACCAGCTCGCCATCACGCGAACGCGCATTGTTGTCGCGGTAGTGCAGGATGCAGCCGTTGCGGCCTGCACCGACGATGCTGCAGTACGCCGGAACGGCATCATTGGCGCGGAATACACGTTCCAGCTCGGCCTGCAGTTCGTACTCGTGGATCCCCGCCTTGGCCGCCTTCATCGCTGCCAGGTGGGCGCGCACGCTGATCTGCGCGGCATGCTGCATCAGCGCCACTTCGGCACCGGACTTGAACAGGCGCTGTTCGTGCAGCAGGTGGCCCAGCTCCAGGAACTCATGCGGCGGCTGCGCGCCATGGCGCACCTGTGAGCGCACGCGGTTGACCCAGCCGATCAGCTTCAGGTCGAAATCCGCATCGCGGCCAAAGTGGTAGTAGACGCGCGAACGCCCTTCCAGCAGGCCCGGCAGGATGTCGTCCAGATCATCGATCGGGTAAGCGTCGTCCATGCCGAACTGCGCCACCGCGCCTTCCTGGCCGGCACGGCTGCCGTCCCAGGCCTCGCGCTCGGCATCACGCTCGCGGCAGAACAGGATGGCCTCGCCATGGCGACGGCCGGGGATCAGCACCAGCACCGCTTCCGGCTCCGGGAAGCCACTCAGGTACTGGAAGTCCGAATCCTGCCGGAACGGATAATGGGTATCGAGGCTGCGCACCTTCTCCGCCGCAGCCGGCAGCACCAGGATCGCGTCCTCGCCGGCCATGTCCATCAGCTGGCGGCGGCGCCGCTTGTACTCGCCGGCCGCGATGCCGGTGCGCTGCTTGATATCCATCAATTCAGGCGCTGCCGATGGCGAGAGGCCAGCACCACGTCGCCGTGCAGCAGCAGCACCGCCACGCGGATGAATTCCTCGATCTCCGTCAGGGCGTCGTCGTCGTCATCGCCACCGGCCTCGAAATCCTCGCTGGAGGCACGGGCCAGGCTGGCCATGTCGGTCAGCGCTTCTTCGCCCTCTTCGGACAGTGTCGGGCGACGGCCGCCGCTGCCCAGGCCGAAACCGCCGAGGAACGAGCGGGTCCAGCTGAACATGGCATCGGCCTGCGCGGCCACGTCATCGCTGTCGGTCAGCAACAGCTCGAAGGCGAAGTCACGGTCTTCCAGCTGCTTGATGGTGACCTGCAGCAGCTGGCCCAGCACGCTGTCGGCGGCCACCGGCGGCAGGTTGTCGTCGGCCAGCACGCGCGCCGGCCAGTCGTTGCCGGGGGCGCCGCCGGCGGCCAGCCAGCCGCACAGCGCGCCGTGCAGCTCGGCAGCGGTGGCGCCCAGGCCCAGTTCCTGGCTGGCGCGGTTAACGTCGTCGACGGAGGGAAGTTCAGTCATCGTGCGGCTCGTTCGGAAAGGAAACCCGGGGCGCGCCGGCGCGCCCGTGAGACCCCGTAGTGTAGCAATCCGGCGGCCTCCTCCCCGTGGCCGTCCAGCCTTGCTGCGACAACGCTTGACCGCCCTTGCCCGGCTTGCCTATCGTGCCCGCATGGAACCCGCCGATCCCCTTGCCCAGCTGCAGGACTTCGCCGCCCGCGTGGAGGCGTTGCTTGAACGCAACCAGCGCCTGGCCGAGGAGAACCGCAGCCTGCGCCACCAGCAGGAACAGCTGGTGGCCGAGCGTTCCACGCTGCTGGCCAAGAACGAGCAGGCACGCTCGCGGGTGGAAGCAATGATCAGCCGGCTCAAATCCCTGGAGCAGCACACATGAGCGCCGAACCGGTCAGTGTCCGCATCCTCGATCGTGAATACACCGTCGGCGTCGGTGGCGATGAACGCGACAGCCTGATGGCCGCCGCGCGCCTGCTCGATGCCCGCATGCGCGAGATCCGCGGCAGCAACCGCATGGCCGCCGTGGACCGCGTGGCGGTACTGGCCGCGTTGAACCTGGCCCATGAACTGCAACTGCTGCGCGACGAGAACGCCCGCCAGGCAGTGGCGCTGCAGCAGACGCTGGCCGATCTGAACCGGCGCCTGGACCGCGCCATCGACGGCGGCGCCTGAAGAACGCGCACAACGCGTCTTCTCATATCTGAATTGGCACGGACTGTTGCCGACGAACGGCCTATCCAGATCCTGCGCGCTGGCTATAATGGCCACGCGTTCTCTGCGGTACTCGACGGCATGTGCAAACATTCGCCTTGTCCCTTAAGAACGACACCGGGAGCGCGACAGCGCCGGGAGTGCAGGTCCGCCTTGTAGCGGGAAGCCCGATGGTTCTCCAGCGTTCCCACTTGAGCCCCCGGGTTCAAGGTCGTTTCGCATGCATCGACATTGCGGAGAATGCAATATTCCAGCAAGGGCGGCGTCTTCGGGCGTCGCCCTTGTTCTTTGCGGCACAATGACGGCTGTTCCTTGCCGCACGCTGCCATGACCGACCCGCGCCAGGCCCTGCGCCACGACCTGCGGCAACGCCGCCGCGACCTTTCCGCTGCTGAGCGCATCGCCGCCGCCGAATCACTTGCCGATGCCCTGCTGGCACTGCCGTTCGCCCCGCGCGAAGGCGCCGTGGCCGGCTACTGGGCGCTGGACGGCGAAATCGCCCTGCACCGCTGGCAGCTGCAATTGCCCGAAGGCCTCACCTACTGCCTTCCGGTGCTGGCCGGCGACGTGCTGCGCTTCGCGCCATGGCGGCCCGGGCAGCCACTGACCAGCAATCGTTACGGCATTCCCGAGCCGGACATCGCACTGCAGGACACCCTGGAACCGGCGCAGATGGCGCTGGTGGTGGCCCCGCTGGTGGGCTTCGACCCGCAGTGCCGGCGACTGGGCATGGGAGGTGGCTGGTATGATCGCAGCTTCGCCTTCCGCCACGACCGGCCGGCGCCGCCCTGGCTGGTCGGTGCGGCGTTCGCGGTGCAGCAGGTCGAGTCCTTGCCGGTGGCGTCGTGGGACGTGCCGGTGGATGCGATCTGCACCGAAGGCGGCACCCTGTTCCCCTCCGCTGCCCCCGTGAACGCATGACCGCCCGCAAGCGCTATTGGCTGATGAAGTCCGAACCGGACGCCTTCTCCATCGATGACCTGGCCAAGGTCAAGGTCGAACCCTGGAACGGGGTGCGCAATTACCAGGCGCGCAATTTCATGCGCGATGGCATGCAGGTCGGCGACGGCATCCTGTTCTATCACTCCAATACCAAGGTGCCGGGCATCGTCGGCCTGGCCACGGTGGCCAGCGCGGCCTATCCGGACGACACCCAGTTCGACCCGGCATCCGACTACCACGACCCCAAGAGCACGCGCGAGAACCCGCGCTGGATGCTGGTGGACGTGGCCTTCGACCGCAAGCTCAAGCAGGTGATCGCGCTGGACGAGATCAAGCTGCACGCCGACGAACTCGGCGAAGGCTTCCCGCTGGTTGCCAAGGGCAACCGTCTGTCGGTGTTCCCGGTGACCGCCGCGCAGTGGAAGCTGCTGCTGTCGCTGGAAAAGAAATCCTGATTCCCTGCCTGAGAGTTCTCCCATGTCCGAAGCCAAGCGCCTGGCCGCCGAGAAAGCCATCGAATACGTCGAAGACGGCATGATCGTCGGTGTCGGCACCGGGTCCACCGTGGCCTACTTCATCGATGCCCTGGCCCGCATCCAGCACCGCATCAAGGGTGCAGTGTCCAGCTCCGAGCAGAGCACCGCGCGCCTGAAGCAGCACGGCATCGAGGTGATCGAGCTGAACCACAGCGGCAACCTGTCGCTGTATGTGGACGGCGCCGACGAGTGCGACCCGAACAAGTGCCTGATCAAGGGCGGCGGTGCCGCACTGACCCGCGAGAAGATCATCGCCGAGGCCAGCGAGCGCTTCATCTGCATCGTCGACCCGAGCAAGCAGGTGCCGGTGCTGGGCGGGTTCCCGCTGCCGGTGGAAGTGATCCCGATGGCGCGCAGCCTGGTCGCCCGCCAGATCCGCGACATGACCGGCGGCCAGCCGACCTGGCGCGAAGGCGTGGTCACCGACAACGGCAACCAGATCCTGGACATCCACAACCTTCAGATCACCGATCCGGAGAAGCTGGAGCGCGAGCTCAACCAGCTGCCGGGCGTGGTCTGCGTCGGCCTGTTCGCGCGCCGCCGCGCCGATGTGGTGATCGTCGGCGGCGAGCCGCCGGTCGTGCTCTGACCCTTCCAAGGATCCTGACGATGTCGCTGTTGCGTTCGCTGCTGATGCTTCCGCTGCTGGCCCTGGCCGGCTGCGCCACCGACGCGGCCCGCCACTGGGTCGAGCTGGACGGCGCCCGCTACCAGGTCGAGCTGGCCACCAACGATGAAACCCGCGCGCGCGGGCTGATGTTCCGCGACCAGATGGCGCCCGACCACGGCATGCTGTTCGTCCACGACCGCGAAGAGATGCAGGCGTACTGGATGAAGAACACCAAGATCGCGCTGGACATCCTGTACTTCGACAACGAACGCAAGCTGGTCAGCCAGCAGCGCGATGTGCCGCCGTGCTCGGCCGGCGACATGTGCCCGCCCTACCCCAGCGGCGGCCCGGCACGCTACGTGCTGGAACTCAACGCCGGCCAGGCCGAAAAGCTGAAGCTGAAGGACGGCACCGCGCTGACCTTCGGCCCGGGCATCGAGTAGATCTTCGCCCTGCGTTGAGCAGGATCGGTAGGTGCCGACCTTGGTCGGCCCTGGCTTGCCGCGCCCGGGAAGGCTGTGGTGTGGACCAAGGTCCACACCCACTGGAAGCCCATCGGCCCAGGCCATGGCTTTTTCACGCGGCACCGCTTGAAACCGTCTGCGAATGACGCCAGTCTGTGACCATGCAGGACCGGATCACACTCCCCGACTGGGATGCACTGGCCGACCTCGAAGACGAGGCGCTGCCGCTGTTGCCGACCGCGCTGCTGATCGCGCGCGATGAATACCCCGATCTGCAGCCGTCCACCTACGACGCGCTGATCCAGAGCCATGTCGACCACCTCCGCTCGGAAGTGGAGGCCATCGACAACAGCCCGTTGAAGATGGCGGCGATCAACCGCCACCTGTTCGACGAGCTGGGCTACAGCGGCGACCACGACGAGTACTACGACCCACGCAACAGCTACCTCAACCAGGTGTTCGAGCGGCGCCTGGGCAATCCGATCTCGCTGGCCCTGGTGCAGATGGAAGTCTCGCGCCGGCTGGGTATTCCCCTTGATGGCGTGTCCTTCCCCGGCCACTTCCTGGTGCGCCTGCCGGTGGATGACGGCGTGCTGGTGATGGACCCGTTCAACGGCGGCCGGCCACTGGACGTGGACGAACTGCGCGAGCGGGCCAAGTCACACCTGGGCGGGCAGATGCCCGACGACCAGGTGCTGGCACAGATCCTCGACCCCGCGCCGGCGCGCGCGATCCTGATGCGCATGCTGCGCAACCTGCACGGCGTCTATGCCGAAGCCGGCGAGTGGGACCGCGCTGCACGCAGCGCCGATCGCCTGCTCAAGCTGGCCCCGGAACAGGACGACGCCCTGCGCGACCGCGGCCTGGCCTACCTGCAGCTGGAGTACCTGGCCGGGGCCCGTCACGACCTGGGCCAGTACCTGAAGCGCAACCCCGAGGCCAGCGATGCGCAGTGGCTGCGCGAGAAGCTGATCGACCTCGGCGGGCCGATGCCGCGGCTGCATTGATTTACCGGTGTGTGGACCGACGGTCCACACCCACTGGAAGGTCCGGTCAGTCGACCTCGACCATCTCGAAATCGGCCTTGGTCACCCCGCAATCCGGGCAGGTCCAGGTCTCGGGAATGTCCTCCCAGCGCGTGCCCGGCGCGATGCCCTCTTCCGGCAGGCCGTCCGCTTCGCTGTACAGGAAGCCGCAGACCACGCACATCCAGGTACGCAAGGTGGTGGGGGTGGCATCACTCATCGGATAATCGGGGCTGGATTCACGGGCCGCCATTGTCCCATCGCGGCCCACGCACCGGTAGCCATCGATGACTTCTGCTTTCCCTGCGCCCCGCGGCGTCTACCTGATCACCCCGGATGAGCCCGATAGCGCACGCCTGCTGGCGCGCACCGCATCGCTGCTGGCCGCAGGTGCCACCTGGCTGCAGTACCGCAACAAGACCGCCAGCGACGCCCTGCGGCTGGAACAGGCCACGGCACTGCAGGGCCTGTGCGCTGCCCATGGCGTACCACTCATCATCAATGACGACCCGCTGCTGGCCAAAGCAGTCGGCGCGGCCGGCGTGCATCTGGGCGGCACCGACGGCGACATCCCCAGCGCGCGTGCCCTGCTGGGGCCCGAGGCCATCATCGGCGCCTCCTGCTACGACCAGCTGGCCAATGCAGAAAAGGCCGTGGCCGCCGGCGCCAGCTATGTGGCCTTTGGCGCTTTCTTCCCCACCACCACCAAGATCACCACCAGCCGCGCCCACCCCGATCTGCTGCGGCAAAGCGCCGCACTGGGCGTGCCGCGGGTGGCGATCGGCGGGCTGACCCCGGACAATGTCGGTCCCATCATCGACGCCGGCGCCGATCTGGTCGCCGTGGTCAGCAGCGTGTTCGCCGCCGAAGACCCGGTCGCGACCCAGCACGCCCTCCTCGCCCAGTTCGCGTAACACCCAGGAAAGCCCCATGAACCACGACCAGTCCCACGCCCTGTTCTCCCGCGCCCAGCAGCTGCTGCCGGGCGGCGTCAATTCGCCGGTGCGCGCGTTCAAGTCGGTCGGCGGCGAGCCGTTCTTCGTCGAGCGCGCCGACGGCGCCTACCTGTACGACGTCGACGGCAACCGCTACATCGACTACGTCGGTTCCTGGGGCCCGATGATCGTCGGCCACAATCACCCGGCGGTGCGCCAGGCGGTGAAGAAGGCCATCGACAACGGCCTCTCGTTCGGCGCGCCGTGCGCGGCCGAAGTGACCATGGCCGAGACCATCACCCGCCTGGTGCCGTCGTGCGAGATGGTGCGCATGGTCAACTCCGGCACCGAGGCCACGCTGTCGGCGATCCGCCTGGCGCGCGGCGCCACCGGCCGCAACCGCATCGTCAAGTTCGAAGGCTGCTACCACGGCCACGGCGACTCGTTCCTGGTCAAGGCCGGCAGCGGCATGCTGACCCTGGGCGTGCCGACCTCGCCGGGCGTACCGGCCGGGCTGAGCGAGCTGACCCTGACCCTGCCCTACAACGACTTCGACGCGGCCACGGCACTGTTCGAACAGCAGGGTAACGACATCGCCGGCCTGATCATCGAACCGGTGGTCGGCAACGCCAACTGCATCCCGCCGCGCGAGGGCTACCTGCAGCACCTGCGCGAACTGTGCACGAAGCATGGCGCGCTGCTGATCTTCGACGAGGTGATGACTGGCTTCCGCGTTGCCCTTGGCGGTGCGCAGGCGCACTACGGCATCACCCCGGACCTGACCACGTTCGGCAAGATCATCGGCGGCGGCATGCCGGTCGGTGCCTACGGCGGTCGTCGTGAGCTGATGCAGCAGATCGCCCCGGCCGGCCCGATCTACCAGGCTGGCACGCTGAGCGGCAACCCGGTGGCAATGGCCGCCGGCCTTGCGATGCTGGAGCTTGTCCAGCAGCCGGGCTTCCATGCCGACCTCACCGAGCGTACCGCACGCCTGTGCGCGGGCCTTGAAGCCGCCGCCGCTGACGCTGGCGTGGCGGTGACCACCACCCGCGTGGGCGCCATGTTCGGCCTGTTCTTCACCAGCGAAAAAGTGGAGACCTATGCGCAGGCGACTGCCTGTGACATCCCGGCGTTCAACCGCTTCTTCCACGCGATGCTGGAACAGGGCGTGTTCCTGGCACCGTCCGCCTACGAGGCCGGTTTCCTGTCCAGCGCCCACGACGATGCCGTGATCGAGGCGACGCTGGCCGCTGCACGCGTGGCATTCAAGGCCGCCAAGGGCTGAGTGCTGCCCTGGTAGGCGCCAACCTTGGTTGGCACAAAAAGGGGACGGAGGGGATTAAGTCGTTTGTGCACAAACGCCTTAATCCCCTCCGTCCCCTTTTTTCAACCGAAGACGAGCTTGCCCTTCATCATCGCGAAGTGGCCGGGGAACGAGCAGAAGAAGGTGTAGTCGCCGCCCTTCTGCAGGCCCTGGGTGGAGAAGCGCACGCGCGTGGTCTCGCCACCTCCAATCACCTTGGTGTGGGCCAGCACGCGCTTGTCGGCCTTCGGCAGGTAACTGTCGGCCAGGGTCATGCGCATGCCCGCCATCGCCACCGGCTGGTAGTCGGCCGTGCGGGTCAGCACCCAGTTGTGGCCCATCGCGGTAGCGGCCAGCTTGCCGGTGTGGCGCAGGGTCAGGTCCACGGCACTGCAGTCGGCGGCAACCTTGATCTCGCGACTGCTGAAACTCATCTGGTCGGTGCTGTCGATGCTCACCGCACACACGCGCGCCATTGCCGATGGCGCCAGCATCAGCGCACCCAGTCCAACCGCCACCGTCCAAGCCTTCATCGCTGCATCTCCTGCGGATTCAAACGTCATTCTAGGCAGGCCCATGCGCTCCCGTCTGCGACCGTCTGTCGCATGCACGCTCCAGGGTTTGCGCGCATCCATGGCAATGGCATGCTCGGCCGATGCGGATCGATCTGTTGCTGCTGGATGTGGATGGCGTGCTGGTGCAGTACCAGCGCGCACAGCGCGTGCTGCACCTGGCGCAGGCGCTGGAGGTTTCCCCGCAGGCCGTGCAGGCCGCGCTGTACGACAGCGGGCTGGACGCCGCGCATGACCGTGGCGCACTGGATGGCCCAACCTATCTGGCGCAGCTGGGCGGGCTTCTGGGCAGGACGGTCGATGTGGCCGCCTGGGTGGCCGCACGGCAGGCCGCCAGCCATCCGCAGGTGGCCGTGCTGCAGCGGCTGCAGGCCCTGCAACTACCCATGGCGGTACTGACCAACAACGGCGCGCTGATGGTGCAGGCATTGCCGGCCCTGCTGCCGGACCTGTTCCCGGCGCTGCAGGACCGCGTGTTCTGCAGTGCCGATTTCGGCCTGCGCAAACCGCAGCCGACGGTGTTCCAGCGCGTGCTCGAGGTACTGCAGGTTGCGCCTGCGCGCACCTTGTTCATCGATGATCTCTTCGCCAACGTGCGCGGCGCGCGCGCGGCCGGCCTGCACGCCGAAACGGTGTGCGACGGGCGCGGGTTGGGGAAGGTGTTGAGGCGCTACGCAATCCTGTAGAGCCGGGCATCGGCCCGGCTCTACAGCCAAGGCTCAGCGCGCGGCGATGAACGCGGCAATCGCTGCGCGCAGGCGCTTCAGGCCTTCGGCCACTTCTTCGTCGGTGATGTTCAGCGACGGCACGAAGCGCAGCACGTCCGGGCCGGCCTGCAGGGTCAGCAGGCCCTGCTCGGCGGCGTGGTCGAGGATGGCACCGGCCTGGCCGGCGAAGTCCTTGCTCAGCACCGCGCCCAGCATCAGGCCACGGCCACGCACGTCGCTGAACACGCCAAACTCGTCGTTGATACGGGCGAAACCATCGCGCAGCGCCTTCGACTGGCGGCTGACGTTGGCGGCGATCTCCGCCGAGGCCAGCTTGCGCAGGGCCACACGGGCGACTGCAGCGGCCAGCGGGTTGCCACCGAAGGTGGTGCCGTGCGCGCCGAACTGCATGGTCTCGGCCACCTTCGGGCCGGCCAGCATCGCACCGATCGGGAAACCACCGCCGAGCGCCTTGGCCAGGGTGACCATGTCCGGCACCACATCGTCCTGCCAGTGCGCGAACAGCGTGCCGGTGCGGCCCATGCCGGCCTGGATCTCGTCCAGCACCAGCAGTGCGTTGTGCTGGTCGCACAGTTCGCGCACGCGCTTGAGGAAACCGGACTTGGCCGGCATCACGCCGCCCTCGCCCTGGATCGGCTCCAGCATCACCGCCGCCACGTCACCGGCGGCCATTGCGGTTTCCAGCTGCACTTCATCGTTGAAATCGATGTAGCGGAAGCCACCGGGCAGCGGCTCGTAGCCTTCCTGGTACTTCGGCTGGGCCGTGGCGGTCACCGCGCCCATCGTGCGGCCGTGGAAGCTGCCACGGAAGGTGATGATCACCCGCTTGTCGGCCGGGCGGCCCTGGCTGGAGGCCCACTTGCGGACCATCTTGATCGCCACTTCGTTGGCTTCGGCGCCGGAATTGCACAGGAACACGCGCTCGGCGAAACGGCTGGCCTTCACCAGCTCTTCGGCCAGGTGCAGCGGCGGCGCGCTGTAGAACACGTTGCTGGTGTGCCAGAGCTTGCCGGCCTGTTCGACCAGCGCGGCCACCAGGTCCGGGTCGTTGTGGCCCAGGCCACACACGGCGATGCCGGCGGCCAGGTCGATGAACTCACGGCCCTGGCTGTCCCACACGCGGGCGCCCTGGCCTCGCTCCAGTACCACCTGGCGGGGCTTGTAGACCGGCAGGTAGTAGTGCGAAAGGGAGATCAGCGGATCGGTAGCGGCGGTCATGGCAGTCGGCAGGGTTCAGGAATCCCCATTCTCGCGCCGGAACCCCTGCGGCACAATGCGCCCATGCGACCGTTTTCCGCCCCCCAGCTGAACCCCGCCACCGAGACCGGCTGGCGCCGTCGGTGGTTCGACATCATCTACCGCCACGACTCGCGGCCTTCGCGCAATTTCGACCTGATCCTGGTGGTGGCGATCATCGCCAGCATCCTGGTGGTGATGATCGACAGCGTGCAGCACCTGCATGCCGAATGGTCCACCGGCCTGTACATCCTGGAATGGGGCTTCACCATCATCTTCACCGCCGAGTACCTGCTGCGGCTGGCGGTGGTCAAGCGCCCGCTGCGTTACGCGGTGAGCATCTGGGGCATCATCGACCTGCTGTCGATCCTGCCGGCCTACCTGTCGATGTTCATTCCCGGCGCGCAGAGCCTGCTGGTGGTGCGCGCGCTGCGCATCCTGCGCGTGTTCCGCATCCTCAAGCTGACCCGTTACATCGAGGAAAGCGGCGTGCTGATGACCTCGCTGTGGCGCAGCCGGCGCAAGGTGCTGGTGTTCCTGTTCACGGTGATCACCATCACCATCATCGCTGGCGCGCTGATGTACGTGATCGAAGGGCCGGAACATGGCTTCAGCAATATTCCGGCCAGCATGTACTGGGCGGTGGTGACCATGGCCACGGTCGGTTTCGGCGACATCGTGCCGCAGACCGTACTCGGCCGCTTCGTCACCTCGGTGCTGATCCTGATCGGCTACAGCATCATCGCCGTGCCCACCGGCATCTACACCGCCGAACTGGCCAGCACCATGCGCGAAGCCGAGCTGGCCGCACGCCGCGATGCCCGCGGCTGCCCGCACTGCGGGCTGGAAGGCCACGAGCCGGATGCCCGCCACTGCCGCAGGTGCGGTGGTGAACTGCCGGATGCGTTCAGCCATTGAAGGCGCGCGCCGGCATGACCCGGCGCTGCCCTTGGCGGATCCACGCGGTGCGTGGCCGCGCGACGCCGTTCAACGCAGGCGATTGCTGGTGGTCACCAGGTCGTTGTACGCGTCCAGGATCGTCGACTGCGCGCCTTCAGGATCGGTGGTGAGCCAGCTGCCCGAGGCCTTGCGCTCGGCCGCCAGCGCTTCGGCGCTGATCGGCTTTCCCTGCTCCAGGCGCTCGATGCCGCGGCCTGCGGTACGCACCAGCTTGTCGGCCGAGCGCTGCACATGGCCCCACATCGGATCGTCCTTGCCGACACCGCCGTTCTGCACTTCGGTCACCAGCGCCTGATAGTCGGCCAGCTGCTTGCGCACTACCGCCAGGTCCGGCGCGTCCGCCTGGAACGCCATGGCCAGCTGCTTGCCATCGCCGAGGATGCGCAGGTGGTAGTAGGCCAGCGAGCGACCCTCGCTTTCCTCGATCCGCTTCAGCTCCGCGGCGCGGCGCTCGTTCTCGTTCTTCTCCAGCGCCACATCCATCGCTTCGCTGGCCTTGAAGAAGGCGGCATAGGCCTGCATCAGCGGCGCATGCTGCGCGCGCATGCCTTCGCCGCCATCACGACGATAGTCTTCGCGGGTGAAGTAGCCATCGGCGCGCTCGGTCAGGGCATTCAGGGCCTGGAACGCCTGCTGATAGTCGCGCGCGGGGCCATCCATCGGCAGTACCGGGGTCTTCGCCAGTGCGTCGGTCATCGGCTGGCCGCAATACTCGATCCGGTGCGACAGCACCTTGCCGGGCGAGCGCGGTTGCGCTTCCTTGCCGGTCGGGCCGGCCTCGGGATCCTTCATCCAGCCGGTGTAGGCCTGGAAGCCTTCGTGAACGGGCTGTTCGACGCCGTTGTAGCACTCGATGTAGGCATTGACCTTTACCAGCCCCGGGTCGGCCACGGCCAGTCCCGCCGGCTTGTTGCAGCCGGTCAGGCCTGCCAGCGAGCCAAGCAGAAGCAACGGGAGCATGCGTGTGGATGCGTTCAAATCAGTTCCTTGCACAAGTAAAAACTGCAGTCATCGTGGTTCATCGCGCCCACGCCCGTCCCGGCAGCGCCGGAAGAGGCCGCCCTTCGGAGCCCCGTCCTGGGTCGCGCCGCAATCGACATGTTCGATTACGACAAAATGACGCGATGAACGCCTCGGTTACTGGCGGTTGCTCTGGAAAACGAGCGTGTTGTATTCCTGCATCAGCTTGCTGGCAGAGCCGCGCGGCGCCATCGAGGGCGAATCAAGCATGCGCCGTTCGAAATCGGTGTAGGGCTTGTTCTCGCTGACACGCTGCAGCCGCTCCTTGCCTTCGCGGCGGAAATTCTCGGCTCCACGCTCGAAGCCTTCCCAGTCCGTCTTGCCCGGCTGCTGGTCGGCAACCTTGGCGTGCGCTTCATCGGAAATGCGGTTGAAGGCATCCAGATGTTCCCGGGCCGCGGCCTGATCAAAGCCGTCATCGGTCATCAGCTCCACGATCGCCTTCGCTTCCAGCATCATCGCCAGGCGGTAGTACTCGCGCGTGCGCCCCTCGGCCTGTTCCAGTGCTTTGAGCTGCTCGCGCTGGGCAGCGTCGTTGTGGCGCTCCAGTGCGGTGTTGAACGTTTCGCTGGCAACCACGAAGTCCTTGAAGGCGGCCATCAAAGGCGCATGCATCTGCTTGCCCTTGGCAAACTGATCGTCTTCGTAGTCCTGGCGATCGTAGTAGTCGTGCGCGTCCTTGCTGAGCGGCACCAGTGCCTTCAGCGCCTGCTGATACCGGCCGGCAGCGGTATCAAGATCGGCCAGGGCCGGCTTGGCAGCGATCGCTTCGGTCACCGGCGCGTCGCACTGCTTCATGTCGTAGTCGCTGATCTCGAACGGCCCGTACACCTGCGTCTCGCGCCCGCTCGGGCCGGCGTCGACGTCCTTGATCCAGCGCGTGTAGGACTCGATGCTGCCGTGTGTTTTCGAATCAAGCGCGTTGAAGCAGCCGATGTAGGCGTTGAGTTTTGCGGTCAACTGCTGCTGTGCGTCGGAGTTCGCGGTGCTGGCCTCCGGCTTGCCGGAGGGACCAGCGTCACCCGCGGTTGCCGGCGCCTTGCCACCGCAGGCGCCCAGCATCAATGACAGCGACGCGGCCAGCGCCGCGTGGGAAAGAGTGCGTGACATGCGTTCACTTCCTTGTTGAAAACGATTACAGCTGCGCATTCTAGCGCAGCAGGCCGAGGGTCGCAGCCCTCGGCCTCTTCCAACGGGTCACGCTCAATCCAGGAACAGGTCCGGCAGCAACGGCCGCGACGGATCCACTGCATAGCCCGACAGATCGGTGACACCGGCCTGTGCCAGCACCTCATCATCGATCAGGAACCGGCCGTGGAAGCCGGCCGCTTCGCGCACCAGCACGGCGTGCGCGGCGTCGGCCATGATCTGCGGCGTGCGGCACCCGGCGGCATCCACGCCCGGAATCATGTTGATCGCATCGGTGGCAATCACCGTGCGCGGCCACAACGCATTGACCGCCACGCCCTGCGGGCCGAACTCTGCAGCCAGGCCGAGCGTGACGAAGCTCATGCCCATCTTCGCCAGCGTATAGCCGGTATGCGGCGCCCACCACTTCGGCTCCAGGCTGGGCGGCGGCGCCAGGGTCAGGATGTGCGGATTCGGCGCCTGCAGCAGGTAAGGCAGGCAGGCCTGCGCGCACAGGAAGCTGCCGCGCGCGTTGACCTGCTGCATCAGGTCGAAGCGCTTCATCGGCGTATCCAGCGTGCCGCGCAGCCAGATCGCGCTGGCGTTGTTGACCAGGATGTCGATGCCACCGAAGGTATCGACGGTGGCGGCGACGGCCGCCTGCACCTGTTCTTCCTCGCGGATGTCGCACTTCAGGGCCAGGCCCTGGCCACCGGCCGCCGTAACCGCCTCGGCCGCGCTGTGGATGGTGCCCGGCAGCTTCGGGTTCGGCACCGACGACTTGGCGGCGATCGCCACGTTGGCGCCGTCACGCGCGGCGCGCAACGCGATGGCCAGGCCGATGCCACGCGAGGCTCCGGTGATGAAAAGCGTTTTGCCCTGCAGACTGCCCACGTTCCACACTCCAGCGTATGCAATGAGCCGCTAGTATGCCGCGCCGACGCGGAGTTCACCCGGCCTTGACGATACTCGGGCCTCCAGACAACGCACGAGGTCCACGCCATGCGCCGTTCCCGCCTGCTGCTGCCTGCCCTGGGCCTCGCCCTGCTGACCGCCTGCCAGGGCCGTTCGCCGGAACCCGGCAAGGAGCCGCCCGCCGGTGACGCTCCCAGTGCGGAGAAGGCCGCCGCAGACGGCAAGATGCGCTGGAGCGAGGCGGTGGTCTGGGATGGCGACCTCAACGCGTGCCGCCAGGGCGAGAATGCGGCCACGCGTGACTGCCTGCGTGATGCGATGCACGCCGGTGGTGCCAGCGCCGATGCGATCACCGCCGCCGAACAGCTGTCCACCGGCGGCGAACTGGCCTACGTGACCGCCTGGCATGAGAGTGATGGTCTGGGCGTGGCCACGGTGGAGTATCCGTTCCGTGCCAACACCAACGAAGGCACCCGCCTGGTCGACGCCAGCGGCAAGCGCATCGATGTGGATGCCGTGCAGCTGGATGACACCCTGCGCGCGGACCCGGCGGTGCAGGAACTGCTGAAGGCCAATCCGCAGGCGACGCCGTTCGCACCCGCGCAGTCGGCTGGAGCAACGCCGCTGGAGAACGGCGGCATCCGCCTGCTGTACCGCACGCCGCTGCGCGACTGCCACGCCTGCCCGGATGTGGGCCAGCTGCAGATGGCCTACGACTTCGACGCCAAGCGCAACTTCATCGGTCAACAGGTGGTGCCGGCGGCACCGTAAGGTCACCGGCACTCACCTTCGTGGAGTCGAGCTTGCTCGACTGATTCTGGCGTTTCAGTCGAGCTCGCTCGACTCTACAA
>NZ_JAPTFX010000115.1:0-15902 GCF_030985895.1 Stenotrophomonas sp. Sm6012
GCGAGGGCAGCGCGGCGACCGCGCCCTTGCGGGTAACCGCCAGCGCACCGCCCGCAGCGCCGAAGCGCAGCGGGGCGGTGATCGCCTCCGGGTACCGGCTCGGGTTCTCCGGGGTGATGCACGAGGGCAGCACGTCGATCAGGAAGTCCGGATTCGGGTGCAGGAAGAACGGCACCGAGTAGCGCGGCTGGCGCGCCAGCTCACCCGGGGGATTGACCACGCGGTGGATGGTGGACGGATACACATGGTTGGTCAGGCGCTGCAGCATGTCGCCGATGTTGACCACGATGGTGTCCGCGTCTGACGTAAACGGCACCCACTCGCCTTCGTGTGACTGCACTTCCAGGCCGGCGGCGCTGGCGCCGACCAGCAGGGTGATGAAGTTGATGTCGCCGTGGGCGCCGGCGCGCACGTTCGGGATGTCGTCGGTGGTGATCGGCGGGTAATGGATCGGACGCAGGATCGAGTTGCCGAAGTTGGTCTTGTCGGCGAAGAAGTCCTCCGGCAGGCCGATGTGCAGGGCCAGCGCCGACAGCACGCGCGAACCCAGGTTGTCCAGCGCCTGATACAGACCGTAACCGCGCTCACGGAAACCCTCGACCTCGGTCGGCCACAGGTTCGGCGCCATCACGTCCCGGTACTTGGAATCGTCGGCGATTTCACGGCCGATGTGCCAGAACTCCTTCAGGTCGAAATGCTTCGAGCCCTTGGCGGTCTCCACACCGAACGGGGTGTAGCCGCGGGCGCCACCGCTGCCGGCCACGTGGTACTTGCGCTTGACCTCGTCCGGCAGGGCGAAGAAGGCCTTGAAGGCATCGTAGGCCGCGTCGATGTCGGCCTGCGGGATGCCGTGGTTGCGGATGCCCGCGAATCCCCATTGGCGGTAGGCCGCGCCCAGCTCGGCCACGAAGGCCTCGCGGTCGCTGTCGAAACGGGTGATGTCGAGGGTGGGGATCTGGCTCACAGCGGTTCCTGGCTTGTCGTTGGGTCTGAGGGGGCCAACGCATTCATGGCCCGCCTGAACATTGTGACAGATCGCCCGGGGGACGCCACTCGATACAAGGAAACAAACCGATACAATGCGCGACCCGCGCGCGGAGTAACGCTTCCGTCACGTGGGCCCCGTCCCTCTCCCGCGCGCCCTGAACCTGCCCCGCCATGCCCGCAGCTGCCTCTGCCGCCCCCGCCATAGAAGGTTCCGCCCGGCGTTGGCGCCGGCTGGCGTGGTGGTCGCTGTTCGTCGCCGGCAATGCCGTGCTGGCCGCCGCGATCGCGCTGGGCAATGTACCGCTGCGTGACAATCCGGGCGGCGGCGCCGGCCTGGCCTATCTGGCGGTCGCCCTGCCCGGCCACCTGCTCGCCTTCGGCGCGCTGGCCGGCCTGCTGCCATTGCTGCTGGGCCTGTGGCCGCGCAGTGCGCGTACGCTGAGCATCAGCGCCGTACTGCTGCAGGGCCTGTGGCTGTGCCTGCTGCTGGTCGACGCCAAGGTCTTCACCCTGTACCGCTTCCACCTCAATGCCATGGTCGTGAACATGGTGTTCGGCGGCGCCCTGCAGGACCAGGTTGCCCTGTCCTGGAAGACCTGGCTGCAGGTCGCGCTGCTGGCTGCCGCGGTGTTCACCGCCGAGGGCCTGCTGGCCTGGGCGTGCTGGAAACTGCTGCCGGCCGCGCCACGCCGGCGCAGAGTGCTGCAGGCCTGGGCGGTGGTGGCGCTGCTGATGGGCGGTGGCCAGGTCGCCACGGCCTACTACGACGCCCGCGGCGACCGCGATGTGATCGCGCAGTGGAACTATCTGCCGTGGGCACAGCCGATCACGGCCAAGAGCTTCATGCGGCGCCTGGGCGTGGTCAGCCAGCAGCAGGCAGGCCTGCCCGACCCGCGCCATGCGCAGCTGCTGTACCCGTTGCAACCGCTGCGCTGCCAGAGCCCACATCGCCCCAACGTGCTGATGGTGGTACTGGAATCGCTGCGCCGCGATGTGCTGACGCCGCAGCTGATGCCCAACACGTCGGCGCTGGCGCAGGACGCGCGCGTGTTCGACCACCACTTCAGCACCGGCAATGCCACCCGCTACGGCCTGTTCGGGCTGCTCTACGGCCTGCCCGGCGGTTATTGGCCGAGCATGCTTGACGAACAGCGTGGCTCGCAGCTGTTCCAGGTGCTGGGCCAGCAGGGTTACGACCTGCACCTGTACGGCAGTGCGCCGCTGTACAGCCCGGAATTCGACCGCACCGTGTTCGCCGATGTGCGCGACCAGCTGCACCAGGGCCCATCGGCACTGAAGTCCGACGGCCGCGACCGCGCGATCATCAGCGCACTGCAGCAGGACATCCGCGCCAGCCAGGCCGCGCAGCGCCCGTGGTTCGGCTTCGTGTTCCTCGATTCCACCCACGCGCCCTACCACATGCCCGACGGCTACCCGCCGGTGGCGACGCCCATGGCTGCGGACATCGACTTCCTCAAATTCGGCCCGGAGCATGACCCGACGCCGGAACTCAACCGCTACCGCACCGCCGTGCACTATGCCGACAGCCTGATCGGCACGCTGCTCGACGATCTGCGCGCACAAGGCCTGGCCGAAGACACCATCGTGCTGGTCACCGGCGACCATGCCGAGGAATTCAACGACCTCAAGCTGAACTACTGGGGTCACAACGGCAACTTCTCCGACTACCAGTTGCAGGTGCCCTTCGTACTGCATTGGCCGGGCCAGGCCAGCGGCCGTGAATCACGCACCAGTTCGCACGAGGACTGGGTACCGACCCTGATGCGCCATGCATTGGGCTGCGAGAACGCATTGACCGATTACAGCACCGGCCACGACCTGCTGGCCGAGCCGCAGGGCAGGCGCGCGCTGGTGGTCGAAAGCTGGTCGCAGCGCGCGGTGCGCGATGGCGATGCCATCTACGTGTTCGACAAGTTCGGCAATGCGACCGCGCTGGACCTGCATTACCGCCCGCTGCCACAGCAGACCCCCGATGCGGGCGCTGTCCGCACTGCATGGGAAGCGCTGACCCGCTTCCGCAACCGCTGAGCCTCAAGGACCGACCCGCATGAACCGTCCGCTGCGCATCCTGCACACCGAAGCCGCCAAAGGCATGGGCGGGCAGGAGATCTACATCTTCCGCCACATGCAGGTGATGCGCGCACGCGGCCACGCGGTGTCGCTGCTGTGCCAGCCCGATGCGCGGCTGGCCACCCTGGCACGCGATGATGGCTTCACCGTGCACACCCTGCGCATGGGCGGCCTGGCCCGGTTGCTGCGCGGCATCTGGTCGGTGTCGCGGCTGGTACGCCGCGAGCGCTACGACGTGGTCAACACGACCAGCCGCCGCGACGCACTGATCGCTGCCGCCGGTGCGCGCCTGGGCGGAGCCCCGCTGGTGGTGCGCTCGCGCCACCTGATGAGCCCGGTCAATTCACTGCTGACCTATACCCGGCTCCCGCACCGGGTGCTGACCGTGAGCAGCTTCGTCAAGCAGCTGCTGGCCGACCGCGGCATTCCAGCCGAGCACATCGGTATCGTGCCGCCGATCGCGGTGCCGCCGCGCTGGAGCGACATGCGCCTGGAGAATCCGTGGCAGCGACTGCAGGAAGTGCGCGCCGAAGTCCGCGCCGAGCTGGGCTTCGGCGAACAGGACGTGGTGGTGGGATGCGTGGCGGTGCTCCGCGAGCCCAAGGGCCACGCCGACCTGCTGCAGGCGATGGTGCCGCTGTGCAAGGCCAACCCGAACGTGCATCTGGTGGTGGTGGGTGACGGCCAGCCGGTGATGGATCGACTGCAGGCGATGCGCGATGCGCACGGGCTGCAGGCGCAGGTGCATCTGCTCGGCTACCGCGATGGGGCCTGCCGGCTGATGGCCGGGTTCGACATCTTCGCGCTGGCCTCGCACAAGGAGGCCGCCGGTACCGTGTTCCTGGAAGCGGCCTACGTCGGCGTACCGATCGTGGCCACCCGCGTCGGTGGCGTACCGGAGATGGTGGTCGACGGCAGCAATGCCATCCTCACCCGGCTGGGCGACAATGCAGCCCTGACCGGCGCCCTGCGCCTGCTGGTGGACGATCCGGAACGGCGACGGCAGATGGGCCGCGCCGGGTGGGACTGGATGCGCAGCGCGCACCGTTTCACCCCGGATGGCCACGGCGAAACCACCGAACACTATTACCACCAGTGGCTGAAGGAGCTGGGACATGGCTGATGCCCGAACCGTACCGGTGCTGATGCACCACCACGTGAGCCCATCGCCGGGCATGATCACCGTGTCGCCGGAGAATTTCGAGAGCCAGATCGCCTGGCTGGCCGGCAACGGCTGGACCTCGCTGACGCTGGACCAGTACGCCGGTTTCCTGGCTGGCAAGCCGGTGCCACGCAAGTCGATCGTGATCACCTTCGACGATGGCTACCTGGACAACTGGGTCTACGCGCACCCGATCCTGCAGAAGTACGGCATGCACGCGGTGGTGTTCGTGGTCACCGGCTGGATGGGCGAAGGCCCGGAGCGGCCGCACGCCGGCATCGCCGGAGCGTCGCTGCCCGCCACTCCGGACCATCGTGGCTGCGAAGCGGCGATCTACGAACAGAACCGCAGCGATGATGTGATGATGCGCTGGAGCGAAGCGCGGGCCGCCATCGCCGCCGGCACCTTCGAAGTGCACTGCCACACCCACACCCATACCCGTTGGTTGCGCCGCGACGACCTGGACCGTGCACAGCGCCGCGCCGGCCTGAGCCACGACCTGGCGATCTCGCGCGACGTGCTGCAGGAAAAGCTGGGCGAAGTATCCGACACGCTGTGTTGGCCCTACGGCGATTTCGACCAGGACCACATTGAAGTGGCACGCGAGCAGGGTTTCCGTTACCTGCACACCACCCACCCGTTCGGCCGCAACGTGGTGGGCGGTGATCCGGAGCGCATCTACCGGTTTGCGATCCGCAACCGCCCGGCCAGCTGGCTGCGCAAGCGCATCGCGCAGAGCTACAACCCGCTGATCGCACCGCTGTTCAATGGCTTCAAGGCGCGCCAGAAGAAGATGGTGCCGGGGCCCTGAGCGCAAGGGCCTCCCCCGCCCGCTGCGGCGCGGGAGGCCTGTGTCGGCCTCAGAAGAAGCGCCCGTACACGGCTTGCACGATCTCGCCGTTGCCGGTGTTGATCAGCAGCGCATCCGGGCCGTAGCGCACCCATTCGTAGCCCATCGGCGGCATGTCCAGGCCGAACAGCCAGAAGTCGTTGAGGATGTAGTCGCCGATCCAGTACGGACGCGGCAGGTACTGGCCGTAGTGCCAGCGCTGGTACGCATAACCCACCGGTGGATGGTAGGGCCCGATGCGGAAGGCATGGTCGGCGCGGAAATTGTGCCGGTACTCCTCGCGGAACGCCGGCCGTGCATTGCCCAGCTCGCGCGGGCGTTCCATCCTTGGGTAGCCCCACGGCGCGCGCATCGGCTCCTCGCGCGGGGCGGACATGTGCGGCCCACCTTCGGGACGACGTTCGGCGCTCGCAATGGAGACGCCACCCAGCAACGGCAGCACCAGCAGCGCACCTGCCAGCAGGCAGCGGCCGCAGCGCAATGAAGTGTTCATGGTCATGGTCCTTGCAACAACAGTGAAAGGATGGAGCACGAACGGCTCCGACCGGGTCCCGGCCTGCGCGGCGCCTGCATGCATGCAGGCACGAGATCCTGATCCCGGGAATACGCCGCGTATCGTTCACGCCATGTCACAAAGCGCACAGCCACAGCTGAACGTGATCGCCGGTCGCGATCGGTTCAGTCACCCTCGCTGGAAAACGACATGGCCGCAAAGGCGGCCATGTCGTGGTGTCAGGTTGTACGGCCGCCGGACTCAGGCAGCGGCTTCACGGACCGCAGCTGACAGGCGGTCCAGCGTCTCCTGCATCAGCGCTGCGTCATCGGCTTCCACCGTGACCCGCACCACCGGCTCGGTACCGGACGGGCGCAGGAACGCACGACCACGACCAGCCACCGACTGCTGCGCGACGACCAGTGCGGCCTGCACGCTGTCAGCCTGCACCGTGGCCTTGGCCGAGACATTGCCCAGCCGCACGTTGACCGTCTTCTGCGGTACCCGCACCAGCCCCTTCAGCGCCTGGCGCAGGGTCTGCCCGCTGCTGCGCAGCGCCACCAGCACCTGCAGGGCGCTGATGATGCCATCGCCAGTGGTTGCCCGGTCCAGGCACAGCAGGTGGCCGGAGGCTTCACCGCCCAGCACGCCACCGCCTTCAATCAGCGCCTGGTGCACGTAACGGTCACCGACGTTGCTGCGCACGAACGGAATCTGCAGGTCGGCGAAGGCCTTCTCCACGCCGTAGTTGCTCATCAGCGTACCGACCACCGGGCCATGCAGGCGACCTTCGGCCTTCCACGCGCGCGCCAGGATGTACAGCAGGTCATCGCCGTCAACCGGATTGCCCTGGTCGTCGGCCATCAGCACGCGGTCACCGTCACCATCGAAGGCGATGCCGAGATCGGCGCGGGTCTCGCGGACCTTGGCCGCCAGGTTGTCGATATGGGTGGAGCCGACCCCGGCGTTGATGTTGATGCCGTTGGGTTCGGCGCCGATGCCGATCACCTCGGCCCCCAGCTCACGGAACAACAGCGGTGCGATCTGGTAGGTGGCGCCGTGCGCGCAATCCAGCACCAGGCGCAGGCCGCGCAGGTCGAAGGCGCGCGGCACGCTGGCCTTGCAGAATTCGATGTAGCGGCCGACCGCCTCGCGCGCGCGCGACGCCTTGCCCAGCTTTTCCGATTCGGCAGTGGCGAACGGAACATCCAGTGCCGCTTCCAGCGCCAGCTCGGTGGCGTCGTCGAGCTTCTCGCCCTGGGCGGAGAAGAACTTGATGCCGTTGTCGTAGTGCGGATTGTGCGAAGCACTGATGACGATGCCGGCGTCCACGCCCAGGGTACGCGTCAGGAACGCGACCGCCGGAGTCGGCATCGGGCCGAGCAGCTGCACGTCGGCGCCGGCGGCGACCAGCCCGGCTTCCAGTGCCGCTTCAAACATGTAGCCGGAAATGCGGGTGTCCTTGCCGATCAGCACGATCGGCCGGCGCCCGTCCTGGCCGCGCTGGGCGACCAGCACGCGCCCCAGGGCATTGCCCAGGCGCAGCACGAAGTCCGCCGAGATCACGCCCTGGCCGACCCGCCCACGGATGCCGTCAGTACCGAAGTACTTGCGGCCTCCCATCAAGCCACCTCCGGCGCCGGCTGACGGCCCAGCATCGCCAGCAGGTCGGACAGGCGGTCGCGCATTTCGCGGCGGTCGCAGATCTGGTCGATGGCACCATGCTCCAGCAGGAACTCCGAACGCTGGAAACCTTCCGGAAGCTTCTCACGCACGGTCTGCTCGATCACGCGCGGGCCGGCAAAGCCGATCAGCGCCTGCGGCTCGGCGATGTTGATGTCGCCCAGCATCGCGAACGACGCCGACACGCCACCGGTGGTCGGATGGGTCAGTACCGAGATGTAGGGAAGACCGGCTTCACGCAGCTTGCCCAGCGCGGCCGAGGTCTTGGCCATCTGCATCAGCGAGAACAGGCCCTCCTGCATGCGTGCGCCGCCGCTCTGCGAGAAGCATACGTAAGGGGCGCCGATCTCGACTGCGGTTTCGGCAGCCAGCGCGAAGCGCTCACCGACCACCGAACCCATCGAGCCGCCCATGAAGGCGAAGTCGAACGACGAAGCCACCAGCGCGCGCCCCTTGAGCAGGCCGCGCATGGCGATCAGCGCGTCGTACTCGCCAGTGTTCTTCTGCGCGATCTTGATGCGCTCGCTGTACTTCTTCTGGTCCTTGAACTTGAGCAGGTCGGTCGGGCCCAGGCGCGCACCGATCTCGGTGGTGCTGTCGGCGTCGAACAGGGCCGCCAACCGCGCACGCGCACGGATCGCCATGTGATGGCCGCACTTCGGGCAGACTTCCAGGTTCTCTTCCAGCTCCGGACGGTACAACGCGCTGCCGCAGTTGCTGCACTTTTCCCACAGGCCCTCGGGGACGCTGCGCTTCTTGCTGGGGGTGTTGTCGGTGCGGATGCCGGACGGCATCAACTTGCTGAGCCAACTCATGCGGGAGGACACTTCCGTTCAGGGCGGCCCGGGGGCCGCAAAGGCGGACAGTCTAGCTCCGCTGCCCCCGCCCGTGCACCCCTTGCGGTGCCCGGGCCAGCAGGAAAAAACCATGCTGGGACGTACGTTTAGGTCCGGGTGGTGCCCGCCGCTGGCCGGCAGCCCCCTGTACGCAGGCGGGTGAGGAGGATGCCGGCCAGTGGCCGGCGCGACCGCTACGCGTCCAGCGCCTGCCGCAACGGAGCGAGGAAGGCCCCGGCGCGCTGCGCGGCGTCTTCCGCCGAGCCCGCCTCTGCCAGCACCGCCACCAGTGCGCTGCCCACCACCACGCCGTCGGCCTGCCGCGCCATCGCCGCGGCACTGGCCGCGTCCTTGATGCCGAAGCCTGCCACGACCGGCACCGAGGCGCGCTCGCGCAGTGCCTGCAGGCGCGCGCTGGCGGCATCACTGTCCAACCGCTCGGACGCACCGGTGACACCGGCAAAGCTGACGTAGTACAGGTAGCCTCGCGCCAGGGCCAGCAGCTTGTCGGCGCGCGCTTCGCTGGTGGTGGGCGACGCCAGCAGCACCAGCGCCAGGCCGGCCGCCTCGAAGGCCTGCTGTGCGTCACCGGCTTCTTCCGGCGGCAGATCGACAAGCAACACGCCATCCACGCCGGCCTTCACCGCGGCGCCGGCGAACGCAGCGTAGCCATGGATCTCCACCGGATTCAGATAGCCCATCAGCACCACCGGGGTCTGCGCATCACGCTCCCGGAACTGCGCGACGGCCTGCAGCACGTAGCGGCTGCCGGCACCGCGCGCCAGCGCGCGCTCGGAGCTGCGCTGGATGGTGGGTCCGTCCGCCATCGGGTCGGAGAACGGAACGCCCAGTTCGATCACATCGGCGCCGGCCTCGACCAATGCGTGCATGACCGGCACGGTAGCCTCCAGCGAGGGATCGCCGGCAGTGATGAAGGGGATCAACGCCTTGCGCTGCTGCTCGCGCAGGCGCTGGAAACAGGCATCAAGTCGGGATACGGACATGTCAGGTACATCCTTCGATCAGGTCAACGGCGCCGCTGGCGCCCCAGTACATTCGGGATACGGTGCCGTCGACGATCTCCACGCGGATCGCCAGGTCGGAACCGGGGTCCTGCCAGAGCAGGGTCTCGCCGGCCTCCACATCATTGCCATAAGGCTGGGCGGAGACGCCCTTGGGCAGCCGCTGCAGGGCCTGCGCGCGCGGCATGTCCAGGTGCAGGCCGAACGGCCCCGGCTGGATCACCACCTGGCCCGAATCGTCGATGGGGGCCAGGTCGAAACGCACCACGTCGCCGTCCTGCACCATCATCGCCACGCCTTCAGGCAGCGTGCCGCGCTCGTAATACTCGCAGCGCCCCGAGGTCGCCTCGCTCAGCCCGGCCGAGTGCCACTGCCCTTCGCTCTGCAGTTCACTGAAAGGTTGGCCGATGAGCACCTCGCCGGCATGGTCCAGGGCCACCGAAACCACCGCCGGCGCACTGTCCTCATCGGCGGCATCGTCTGCGCCAGACAACGGTGCGTCTTCGATTGGCCGATGTGCTGCAGCATCGTCGTTGCTGGCAACCTGGCGTGCCGGGGCGATCGCCGCCGGGGACGCCGGCGCCGGCGCCAGCACCGGCGGATCGGGCGGCGCGCAACCGCCCAGGCCGACCGCCAGCACCCACGCCCCGCCATGGCGCAGCATGCAATTCACAGTACCAGGCCTTCGCGCGCGGCGATGGTATGCACGTCCTTGTCGCCGCGGCCGGAAAGGTTGCACAGCACGATCTGGTCGCGTGGACGCTCGCGCGCCAGCTTGATCGCCTGCGCCAGCGCGTGGCTGGATTCCAGCGCGGGCAGGATGCCTTCGGTGTGCGCCAGCAGATGGAACGCCTGCAGGGCCTCTTCATCGGTGATGCCGAGGTAGCGTGCGCGGCCGGTATCGGCCAGGAACGCGTGCTCCGGGCCGACGCCCGGATAATCCAGGCCGGCCGAGACCGAATGGGTTTCGATGATCTGGCCGTCGTCGTCGCACAACACGTAGGTGCGGTTGCCATGCAGCACACCCGGGCGACCGGCGGCGATCGACGCCGCATGGCGACCGGTGCTGATGCCATCACCTGCCGCTTCGGCGCCGACGATCTCGACCTGGCGATCGTTGAGGAAGGCATGGAACAGGCCGATGGCGTTGCTGCCGCCGCCGACGCAGGCGGTGATCGCATCGGGCAGGCAGCCGTACTCGGCCAGCATCTGTTCGCGTGCTTCGCGCCCGACAATGGCATTGAAATCGCGCACCATGCGCGGGTACGGGTCCGGACCGGCGACGGTGCCGATGATGTAGAAGGTGTCCTGCACGTTGGTCACCCAGTCGCGCATCGCTTCGTTGAGCGCATCCTTCAGGGTGGCCGAGCCGGAGGTGACCGGCACCACCGTCGCGCCGAGCAGCTTCATGCGGTAGACGTTGATCTTCTGCCGCTCGATATCGGTGGCGCCCATGTACACCACGCATTCCAGGCCCAGCCGCGCGGCGACGGTGGCGCTGGCCACGCCATGCTGGCCGGCGCCGGTCTCGGCGATGATGCGCTTCTTGCCCATCCGCGCCGCCAGCAGGGCCTGGCCGATGGTGTTGTTGATCTTGTGCGCGCCGGTGTGGTTCAGGTCCTCGCGCTTGAGCAGGATCTGCGCGCCCCCAACGTGATCGCTAAGGCGCTGAGCGTGGTAGATCGGGCTGGGACGGCCAACATAATGGGCCAGGTCCTTGTCGTAGGCCGCCTGGAAGGCCGGGTCCTGGCGGGCCTGGTCATAGGCCTGGGCCAGCTCCTGCAGTGGGCCGACCAGGGTTTCGGCAACGAAACTGCCACCGTAGCGGCCGAAGTGGCCCTGGGCATCCGGGAAGGCGTGGTAGTCGGCAATGGGGGAGGCAGACATGGAAGCGACCGGTGGTTCAAGACAGGTGGATACTCTAGCGCACGGGTCGTGACCGGAAAATGGATATTATCTGGCGCATATTGTCAGGAAATCTCACATGAGCATCTCCCAGCTCCCGCCGCTCAACGCGCTGCGCGCGTTCGAGGCCACCGCCCGCCTGGGCGGAGTCGGCCGCGCCGCACAGGACCTGCATGTCACCCACGGTGCGGTCAGCCGGCAGCTGAAGCTGCTGGAGGACCATCTGGGCATGGCCTTGTTCCAGCGTGCCGGTCGCGGCCTGCGCCTGACCGCCGCAGGCACCCGCCTGCAGATGGCATGCAGCGAGGCGTTCACCGGCATTGAAGACTGCGTGCGCGAACTGCGGCGGCCGACGGCATCCCCGGCACTGGTGCTGGGCTGCAGCGGCAGCGTACTGGCGCGCTGGATGATCCCGCGACTGCCCGCGCTGCAGGCCACCCTGCCCGGCGTGCGCCTGCAGTGGTCGGCACTGGACGGCAGCTTCACCGAGGCCCAGGCCGCGCTGGATGCGGTCCTGCTGCTGGCGCAGGGGCCTTGGCCGCGCGGCTGGCAGGTGCGCGAACTGGCGCCGGAACGCGTTGGCGTGGTGGTGGCCCCCTCCCACCCGGCGGCGCAGCGCCTGCGGCATGTCCCGCCCTCGGCATTGCTGCAGGAAACGTTGCTGCACACCAGCTCACGACCGCAGGCGTGGCCGGCCTGGGCGCAGGCACATGACCTGGACGCATCGAAGCTGCAGCTGGGCACCGCTTTCGAGCACCTGTATTACCTGCTGGAGGCAGCGGTAGCCGGGCTGGGCCCGGCGATCGCGCCCGAGCCGCTGGTGGCCGAGGATCTAGCAGCGGGGCGGTTGATCGCGCCGTGGGGATTTACCGCCACCGGCGGCTTCTGGGTGCTGGCGCGACCGGAGGGCCTGGCCGATGCGCGCGTGGATGCGCTGGCCGATTGGGTCAGCTCGCAGCTGGGCTGACCTGGGCCAGCCCGCCGCTTTCCCTGATGCAGACAGTGATTCCGATCACTCCAGAACGGTGCAGTCCGCGCGACGCACTTCCTCGACAAAGGTGCGCATCTTGTAGCCATCCTTGATCCCTGGCTCCAGTTCGATGCCGCTGGAGACATCCACGCCCCACGGCAACGTGGCCAGCACGGCGTCATAGACGTTGTCCGGGTTCAGGCCGCCGGCCAGCAGGAACGGGCGGTGCAGGCCAGTCGGGATGCGGCCCCAGTCGAATGCGACACCCGTGCCGCCACCGCCGCCGGGCGCGTGGCTGTCGAACAGGAAGCCGGCGGCGCTGGGATAGCGCAGCTGCAGGGTACGGGCGTTGACCTCTTCGCGCCCGCCCATGGCGATCGCCTTCAGGTACGGCATGTTGAAACTGCGGCAGAAGCTCTCGTCTTCCTCGCCATGGAACTGCAGCAGGGTCGGCCGCACCGTGCGCAGCACCTCGCGCACTTCTTCCTTGCTGTTGTTGCGGAACAGCGCCACCACGTCGACCATCGGCGCGATCGCCTGGCGCATCGCGCGCGCTTCGGCCGGGGCGACCCGGCGGCTGCTCTCGCGGGCAAAGATGAAACCCACTGCGTCCACGCCCAGCTCACCGGCCAGGCGGACGTCGCCGGCGCGGGTCATGCCACAGAACTTGATGCGTGTGCGGTAGTAGGAACGGCTCATAGCGTGACCTCTGCGGGCAGATGCCAGTTGTCGGGGTACAGGGGCCCAAGGAACACCAGGCCCTGCGGCGGTGCGGTGGGACCGGCTACGGTGCGATCGCGCCCGGCCAGCAGTTCGGCGATCCAGTCCACCGGTTTTTCGCCGCTGCCCACCAGGATCAAGGATCCGACGATATTGCGGACCATGTGATGAAGGAATGCATTGCCCTGCACCGCCACTTCAATCACCTCGCCCTGGCGGCTGACCTGCAGCGACTGCAGTTCGCGCCGCGCATGCAGCGCCTGGCATTGCACCGATCGGAACGCGCTGAAGTCGTTCTCGCCAAGCAGCGCCTGGCCGGCGGCATGCATCAGGGTCTCGTCCAGCGCCCGCCGCTCCCAGCTCAGGGTCTGGCGGCCCAGCGCCGGCCGCACTTCGCGGTTGAGCAGCCGATAGCGGTAGCGGCGCGCGCGCGCGGAAAAACGGGCGTGGAAATCATCGGCCACCGGCACGCACCAGCGCACCGCGATCGAGCGCGGCAGGCGGGTGGTGGTGCCGAGCATCCAGGCGCGCGGATCGCGCACCACGTCGGTGTCGAAATGCACGACCTGGCACTGGCCGTGCACGCCGGCATCGGTGCGACCGGCGCAGACCACCTGCAACGGCGCATCGGCGACCGACGACAGGGCCAGTTCAAGGCTGGCCTGCACGCTGGGACCACCCTCGCCCAGGTTCTGCCAGCCCCTGAAATCGCTGCCGTCGTACTCGACGCCAAGCGCGTAACGCATGTGCTACCTCGATGCTGCGTGTGGGGCGGCGCTCACGCCGGGTCGCGTTCGGACCACACCGCCAGTTCGTTGCCACCGGGCTCGACGAACTGGAAGCGGCTGCCCCCGGGGAAGGAAAACACCGGGCGCACGATCTCGCCGCCGGCATCACGCACCGCCGCCTCGACCGGGGCCAGGTGGTCGGCATACAGCACCAGCAGCGGTGCGCCGCTGTCACTGGCCCGTTGCGGCTGACCGCGGAAGAAGCCGCCCTGCAGGCGACCATCGTCGAAGGCGGTGTAGTCGCTGCCATAGTCGACGAACGACCAGCCGAACACCTTCTCGAAGAAGGCACGGGTGGCCACCGGATCAGCGGAGGCGAATTCAACGTAGTCGATGCGGCGCTCGCGGCTCATGGCACGGTCCTTGTCGGCGGGTTCGGTCACGGCAGGCGCGCCAGCAGCTCGCGGGCCTGTGCCTGGCTATGCAGATCGCCGCCCTCGGCGACTTCCAGCAGCAGGGTACGCGCGGTCTGCGCATCGCCCAGATCCAGATAGGCGATGGCCAGTTCCAGCCGCTCCTGGCCGGCACGCGGCGCCCAACCTGCGTCGCCGTCGGCTACAGCCGCAGTCGACGGGGTGTCTTCGTGGTGTGGAGCATCGGCCTGCGCCGGACTCTCATGCGCTTCGGCCGGCAGATCGAACACGCCACGGAACTGCGGCTGCTGCTCGGCATGCAGCGCATAGTCGGGCACCGCGATCTCGTCAGGGACCGCCTGCGCGACCAGCTCATCCGGCACGGGGATGTCCTGCGTGGGCACCGGCTCGTCCCAGCGCGGCAGATCGGTCACGGCCTCGGGCAGCTCCACCACTTCGTCATCGCGCAGCGTCTGCGCCTGCCAGTCAGCCTGGGCGGCGACGTCGGCGATCGGTTCGGCAGCCACGTCCTCCTGCACCTCGGTTGCGGTCGCCCAGGCCGGCATGGCGGGCTCCTGGCGGCCACCGTCGTCCACCACCGACGACCACGAGGACTGCTCGGCCAGCGTATCCAGCGCCGCACCCGCCGGCACCGTCGCAGCCAGGCCAGTGGCATCGCCTTCTTCGCGCAGCGGCGGCAACGGCGACGGCTTGCGCCGGCGCAGCAGCCAGGCCGCCGCCGCGGCGAGCAACAGCACGGGCAGGCCCAGCCAGTACCACGGCGTTGCCGCGTCGCGGCTGCCCGGCGCCTGGGCCAGACGCTGCTGCGCGGCAGCCAGGTCGTTGTCCTTCATCGCGATCAGCGACTGCTGCTGTTCCTTCAGCTTCTCCAGATCGGCCACGCGCTGCTTCAGCTCGCCGATCTCGGCATCGCGGGTAGCGATGTCCTCACGCGCCTGGCGCAGTTGCTCGTTGCCCATCATGTCACCCTCGCTGCCGGCAGCGGTGCCGGTGGTTGTGCCCGCGTTCGCGGCGTCGGACGCCAGCGCCGGGGCGATTTCAAGCCGTGCGCCGCTGGCCGCCGACGGGGACGTGGCGTTCGCGGTTTCTGCCTTGGCCACCGCTGCGACCGTACCTGCTGGCTGCGGCACGGTACGTGCCTGCCGCCATTGCGCCGCATGCTCGCGCACCAGTGCAGCTGCTTCGGCAGCATCGACCGCCGCCAGCGCATCGCTGCCTGGCATGCGCAGCACTGCGCCCTGCTTGAGCAGGTTCACGTTGCCACGGATGAAGGCTTCGGGATTGGCGCGCAGCAGGGCAATCATCGCGCGATCACGACTGACCTGGTTGCCACGCGCCACCGCGCTGGCGATCTGCGACAACGTCTGGCCGCGCTGTACGGTGACACTGCCATCGGCCGGAGCGGCCGCAACCGGCGCGGGCGCCGCACGCGGTCGTGCCGGTGCCGGCGTGGGCGCAGGCGCGGACGGCGGCGCACCGGCCGCCTCTGCCACCGGTGCCGGTGCCGTTGCCGGCTCGCGGGTGATGGTATTGGACAGGGTGCCGGCCGGTGCGACGATCTCCGGCTCGGCCACGGCCAGCGCGCTGGAGGGTGCATCGACCAGCGCCGAGTACTCGCGGACCAGCCGGCCCTGGCCCCAGTCGGCCTCGATCAGGAAGCTCAGCGACGGCGTCTCGACCGGCGCCTGCGAGGTCACCCGCACCACCGCCCTGCCCTGCGCGTTGCGGGTCAGTTCGAACTGCAGTTCGCTGACCAGCCCGGTCGGCCGTTGCAGGCCGACGCGCTCGAAGGTGACCGGCGAAGCCAGCGCCACCCGCAGGTTTTCCAGCTCGGACGGGTCGGCCGAGACCACCGGGATCTCGGCCAGCAAGGGCTGGCCCGGCTTGGACAGGACACGGATGTCGCCCAAGCCCAGGGCGAGCGCCGAACTGCTGGCCAGGGCCAGCAGCGCGGCGGAAAGATAGCTGAGCGGGCGCGTTGCGCCCCTGGCCCGTTTATTCATGGGCGACACTATAAAGCG
>NZ_JAPTFX010000116.1:0-15850 GCF_030985895.1 Stenotrophomonas sp. Sm6012
ATGGATGGCGCCATCGAGCTTACAGGGACGTACTTGCAGCGTCCCCTGCATGGCCCACCCGCCCGGCCAAGCACGCGATCCGCTCTACGCGACCAGCCACGAGGGGCTCAGCCGCTCGCTGCCAACTCAACATCCAGCGCGCGCAGCCGATCCACCGTCCCGACATCGGTCCAGCGCCCACGATGGTGCTGCCCGGTCATCAACCCCTGCGCCATGAAATGCTTCTGCAGCGGCACCACCGAGAACTTCGGCGGCCGCCGCTCGCTGCCCGGGGCATCCCCGATCACCGCGCGCCAATCGGCCACGATCGAAGGGCGGTATACACCGATACCGGCATAGGTCAGGCACGGGCCTTCGCGGTCGTGATGCAACACGCCCTGCGCGTCCAGCCGATAGTCACCGTGCGGGTGCTGCACAGGATTGTCGACCAGCACCAGATGCGCCTGGCCCTGCGGCTCGCGGGGCAGCGTGGCGAAATCGAAATCGGTCCAGATATCGCCGTTCACCACCAGGAACGGCGCATCACCCAAGACCGGCAGTGCGTTGAGGATGCCGCCGCCGGTTTCCAGCGGGGTCTGTCCTTCGTACATGAAATGCAGGTGCAGGCCCCACTGGCTGCCATCACCCAGTGCTGCCGGAAACTGCTCGGCCAGCCATGAAGTGTTGACCACCACCTCGCGCACCCCGAGTGCGGCCAGGCGCTCAAGATGCCAGACGATCAGCGGCTTGCCGGCCACGTCCAGCAGTGGCTTGGGCGTATGCAGGGTCAGCGGACGCATGCGCTCGCCAAGGCCAGCGGCAAAGATCAGCGCCTTCATCGGGCCACGCGCATCGGTGCGGCCAGCTCGGCCAGCGCCGGCTTGATGCGGTCTTCCAGCAGCTGCTGCAGCGGCGCCAGCTCGCGGTAGCGTGGCAGCACTTCATCCAGGTAGCCGATGAAGCGCGGCGCGTCGTCCAGGTAGTGGCCCTTGTTGTCGCGATAGCGCAGGCGGCAGAACAGGCCGAGGATCTTCACGTGGCGCTGGATGCCCATCCAGTCGGCATCGCGCAGGAAGGTGGCGCGGTCGGGCACCGGCAGGCCGGCAGTGCGTGCGCGCGCGTGGTACTGCGCCAGCCATTCATCCACGCGCTGCAGCGGCCAGCTCAGGAACGCATCCTTGAACAGGCTCACCGTGTCGTAGGCGATCGGGCCGCGCACCAGGTCCTGGAAATCCAGCACGGCCGGGCCGTTGTCGACCGGCATCAGGTTGCGTGGCATGTAGTCACGGTGAGTCATCAGCTGGGCCTGGCCGAGCGCGTTGTCCATCAGCCGGCGGTGCACCAGCTGCAGGCCTTCGATCTCACCGCAGTCCAGTTCCAGGTGCAGGTGGCGCTGCAGGAACCATTCGTCGAACAGGCCGGCATCGCGCTGCAGCAGCGCTTCGCCGAACTGGCCGAAGTCGGCCGGCACCGGGATCGCCTGCAGGCGCAGCAGCTGTTCGATGGAGCGGCCGAACCACTCATCGGCATTGCGCTCGTCGAGGATCTTCGCCAGGGTCGGGCCGCCAAGGTCTTCCAGCAGCAGGAAACCAGAGTCCAGGTCCTGCGCCAGCAGTGCAGGCACGCGCAGGCCGTGGTCGTGCAGCAGGCCGCGCATGCGCAGCCATGCCCGCGGATCTTCCAGCCCCGGCGGTGCGTCCATCACGATGTGGCTGCCGCGCGCGCTGGTGGTGCGCCAATAGCTGCGCATGCCGGCATCGACCGAGGCGCGTTCGACCACGGCGTTGGCATCATCCAGCTGGATACGGGCCCACTGCAGGCGCTGCGCGCTGCGCTGGGGATCGGAGGCGGGTTCGGTCATGCAGGCATATCCGGGCGCGCCGGGCGCGCCAACGTCGGGAACAGAAGGGAAGGGGGAATCAGCGTCAGCGACGACCGCTGAACAGGCGCAGGATCGCCAGCACGACGATCGCGCCGAGCACGGCACCGAGGAAACCGGCCGGTTCACCGGGGGCGTACCAGCCCATGTACTGGCCGAACCAGCCGGCCAGCAGCGCGCCGAGAATGCCCAGCACGATGGTCAGCAGGCAGCCCATGCGGTTGTTGCCGGGCATGAAGAAGCGCCCCAGCAGGCCGACCAGGAAGCCGACCAGGATGATGTAGAGCCAGCTGCTGCTGCCGAACAGACCATTCATGTGCATGCGTTCCGCTAGGGGTGGACGCAGCCTAGCAAGGCCAGGCTGCGTCCGTCACGGGTGCTGGATCAGCAGCAGCCGTGGTCGCCGTGGCGGGTGCCGCTGTCGGCGGCCACCGGCGAACCGCTGGTCTCACCGCGCAGGCTGGCGGCGTAGTGCTCGCTGATCACCTTGGACACGCAGGCGGTGACCTTCTTGCCCATCGGGATGTGCAGGAACTCGTTCGGGCCATGCGCGTTGGAGTGCGGGCCGAGCACGCCGGTGATCATGAACTGGGCGCCCGGGAACTTCTCGCCCAGCATGCCCATGAACGGGATCGAGCCGCCTTCGCCCATGTACATCGCCGGCTTGCCGAAGAAGGCCTGGCTGGCGTCGTCGATGGCCTGGGTCAGCCACGGTGCCATGGCCGGAGCGTTCCAGCCGGTGGAGGCCTTCTCCAGGTCCAGGGTGACGTGGGCGCCGTTCGGCGGATCGCGCAGCAGCGCTTCCTTCAGTAGTTCGCCGCAGGTCTTGCCATCAGCGGTCGGCGGCAGGCGCAGCGACAGCTTCACCGAGGTCTGCGGGCGCAGCACGTTGCCGGCCGATTCCAGCGCCGGCATGCCGCCCACGCCGGTGACCGACAGGGCCGGGCGCCAGGTGCGGTTGAGCACCAGCTCGGTCAGGTCCTCGTTCATCGGGCGCAGGCCGTCGACCATCGGGAACTTCTCGAAGATCTCGGTATCGACCACTTCGGCGGCGCGCTTGGCCTGGGCCTGGCGCTCGGCCGGGATCTCCACGTTCATGCCGTCGATCAGGATGCGGCCGGTGTCCTGGTCCTCGATGCGCGACAGCAGCTGGCGCAGCAGGCGGAAGCTGGACGGGATCACGCCGGAGGCATCGCCGGAATGCACGCCCTCGTTGAGCACCTTCACGGTGAAGTTGCCGCCGGTCAGGCCGCGCAGCGAGGTGGTGCACCACAGCTGGTCGTAGTTGGCGCAGCCCGAATCCAGGCAGACCACCAGCGACGGCTTGCCGATGCGGTCGGCCAGGTGGTCGACGTACGCCGGCAGGTCGTAGCTGCCGGACTCTTCACAGGCTTCGATCAGCACCACGCAGCGGGCGTGCGGCAGGCCCTGGGCCTGCAGCGCCAGCACCGCGGCCAGCGAGCCGAAGATGGCGTAGCCGTCGTCGGCGCCGCCACGGCCGTACAGCTTGTCGCCGCGCAGGACCGGGGTCCACGGGCCGAGGTCGTCGTCCCACCCGGTCATTTCCGGCTGCTTGTCCAGATGGCCGTAGAGCAGAATGGTGTCGTCGCCGGTTTCGGCGCCGGTGGCCGGAATTTCCAGGAAGATCAGCGGGGTACGGCCTTCCAGGCGAACCACTTCAACCTTCAGGCCGGGCAGCTGCTGGGCCTTGGCCCAGTTCTCCATCAGGGTGACCGCCTGTTCCATGTAGCCGTTCTGCACCCAATTGGCGTCGAACATCGGCGACTTGTTGGGAATGCGGATGTAGTCGACCAATTGCGGGACGATCTCGCTGTCCCACTTGTCATTGACGAATTGGCCGAGCTTGGCGCTGTCCATCTGAAACTCCGGTTGCATGGGCTGATCCGCGCATTCTACGCCTGTGCCGGGGTAGGGTTTTTCCTACATCACGTCGGGTATTTGGCTGGCTTACGGAAATGCGGGAAACCGATAGGCTGTGCACATGTGGTGACGGACACTGTTTCGACCGACGGGAATGCCGGTCGGGGCAGCCAGAACCACAAGGAGATACACGTCGTGCCTTGGTTTGTCGTGTTGAGGGCACTGGTGCTGATGATGGGGATCGCGGGGGCACATGCCGCCGAACTGATCGATATCAACCGTGCCGATGCACAGGCGCTGCAGCAGGGATTGACGATGGTCGGAGCCACCAAGGCCGAGGCGATCGTCGAGCACCGGCGCAGACACGGCCCGTTTCACCGCGTCGAGGACCTGACGCAGGTGAAGGGGATAGGGAAAGCAATCGTCGAACGGAATCGACAGCGGATCACCGTAGGCAACAGGCTGTTGCCAGCGGATCCGGTACCCGGATCGGTACCGGTGCGGACCGTACCCAGGCGCTGACAGCAGGAATCGTCGGAACCGGCAGGAGGCCGGTTCACCGGACACGGACAGGATGGCCGTGACCACCGACCGCCGCAGGACGCGGCACCAATCACCAGGATGGTGGCATCACAGACCTGTGGAAGGGGCTGAGATACAAGCAGGACAGACGCGGCCGCGTGCAGGACGCAACGCTACCCCCACAGCGCAGGATGCGAGGGGGCGGCAGCAGGCCGACAAGGACGTAACGATTGCCCGGTACGACACATGGCTGTGTCGCCGGGCAGTTTCATTTCCGGCGCCTGGTTTTGCCGCGGCCACCACGGGCCGATGGTGTACGGTGGCGGCTTCGCATGGAAAGGACACCGCTGGATGCTTCCGCGCCGCCCCACGACCCTGATGCTCGCCCTTGCGCTGGCCCTGCCGCTGCTGGCCCACGCCGCTGCGCCGACGACGGCTGCCAAAACGACCGCTGCTGCCTCCAGCACCACGGACGTGCGCGGGCCGACCGACCTCAAGCCGGGCGAGTTCCTGTGGCATCCGGAAATCTCGCCGACCGGCCCGATCGTGCTGGTGGTCAGCCTGGATGAGCAGAGGGCCTACGTGTACCGCAACGGCATCGCCATCGGCCTGACCACGATCAGTTCGGGCAAGGCCGGGCACGAGACGCCGACCGGTGTGTTCACCATCCTGCAGAAAGACAAGGACCACAGGTCCAACCTCTACAACAGCGCGCCGATGCCGTACATGCAGCGGCTGACCTGGGATGGCATCGCCCTGCATGGCGGCAGCCTGCCTGGCCACCCGGCCTCGCACGGCTGCGTGCGCCTGCCGCAGGCCTTTGCGCAGAAGCTGTTCAGCGAAACCCAGCGCGGCGATACCGTGGTCGTGGCCGATGCCAAGAGCTCGCCGATGACCCTGGCCTATCCCTCGGTGCTGGCGCCGGTGAATGCGCGCGGGCAGGCGCTGCCGGAAACCGAGGGCGGCAGTGCCGCACAGGCCTGGTGGAACGACAGCGCGGCCCCGGCCGGCCAGGTCGGCATCCTGGTCAGCCTGCACGACCAGCGCCTGTACGTGCTGCGCGATGGCGTGATGATCGGCGAGTCGCCGTTGAAGGCCGACGCCCTGCCGGCGTTCCAGGGCACCACCCTGTTCGTGATGGGGCAGGGCTACAGCGATACCCCCAGCCCGCTGGATGTGAACCAGCGCCTGCACCAGTGGACGGCCTACCCGCTGCTGGGCCAGGACCGCGCCCAGGCCACCCCGGACCTGCTGGCCACGCCCTCGCTGCCGATGGCGCTGCCGGCCGATTTCGCCCGCCAGCTGTACCAGGTGCTGGTGCCGGGCACGACCCTGCTGGTTACCTCGCTGCCGGCGGTCCGCCCAAGCCCGGCTGAATCGGGAATGCAGCCGGTCTTGGAATCCGAGCCGCTAGGGTCCACCCTGAAGGGTAATTGAGCCTCCCCGTTGTGCCCATGACTGCATCCCGCCTGTGCCGGCTGGCCGCGTTCGGCCTGCTGGCGACCTCCGCCAGCGCCCCGGCGCTGGCACAGACGCCCGCCCTTGCCACCAGTGCCGATGACCTGGCCGCCTTGCTGTCGCGCAGTGCGCCCAAGGCCGACCGCCACGTGTTGCAGCTGGCGGCGCACGCAATGCGCTGTGCGTTGCAGCGGCCCGAGCTGGGCATCAATGGTGATCGCCTCAGCGTGATCGACTACTCGCGGCCGTCCACCGAGCCGCGCCTGTGGGTGTTCGACCTCGCTCACCAGCGCCTGCTGTTCGAGGAATGGGTGGCGCACGGACGCAACAGCGGCGACAACCGTACCGAGCATTTCTCCAACCGCGATGGCAGTTTCATGTCCAGCCTCGGCGCGTTCACCGCGCAGGAGACCTACATGGGCGGCAACGGCTACTCGCTGCGCCTGGCCGGGTTGGAACCGGGCTTCAACGACCGTGCGCGCGAACGCGCGATCGTCATCCACGGTGCGCCCTACGTGAATCCGGCCACCGCGCAGCTGCAGGGGCGGCTTGGCCGCAGCCTGGGCTGCCCGGCGGTGCGCCTGTCGGTGGCCAGGCCGCTGATCGATGCGTTGCGTGGGGGCACGATGGTGTTCGCCTACTACCCCGACCAGGACTGGCTGAAGCATTCGCAGCTGCTGGGCGGCGAGTGTGGTGGCCAGGGCACGCTCGCCACGCGGTGATGCACGACGGCGCGCGGCGTGATGCAATGCGCCGATGAACATCGACTCCCTGCTGCACACTCCGAGCCAGGTGATTTCCAGCCTGGACTATCGCCGCGAACGCTGGCGGAATGGACTTGGCTGGACCCGCGAGATCCTGCGCCTGCCGGCACAAGGCGATGACTGGGCATTGCGCCTGTCGGTGGCCGAGATCGAACAGGATGCGGCGTTCTCTGCCTTCCCCGGTGTGGAGCGCGAACTGGTGTTGCTGCAGGGCCATGGCGTGCGCCTGCGTTTCGAAGATGGCCGCGTGGCCGAAGTGCTGCCACCGCATGGCCGCGTGCGGTTTGCCGGTGAGGAAGCGCTGCATGGCGAACTGGTCGATGGCACCACCCACGACTTCAACCTGATGTGGAAGCGCGACCTGCTGCAGGCCGAGCTGTTGCACCGGCCGCTGGTGGGGTCGATGTTCTTCTTCTGCGAACCGGGCGTGGCCTGGGCGCTGCACCTGTTGGCCGGTCAGGCGGAGTTTGGTGCCGACAGTGGCTTGCCGCCGTTGCAGGCCGGAGATACGGCGTGGTTGTCGGCCGGAGAGCGCCAGCGGCATGCGCTGCAGGGCGGTGGCGAACTGCTGGCGATACGGGTGAGTCCGGCGATGATGGAATGACCGGGTAGAGCCACGCCATGCGTGGACGCGGCCGCCGATACTGCGTCACCGTGCGAACCAAGGTTCGCACCCACCAGGAGGCGGTTCGCACCCACCAGAAGGCGGTTCGCACCCACCAGGATGCGGCGGCCTCAATACACGTCGCGCCGGTAGCGGCCGGCCAGCAGCAGCGCTTCCTTGCCGGCAACACCCAGCACCTGCTCGATCACCGCATCCACTGCCGGTGCCATGCCCTGCAGGCTGCCGCAGACCAGGATCGTCGCGCCTTCGTTGATCCACTGCCGCAGTGTTGCCGCTTCGGCCAGCAGCCGATCCTGTACATAACGGTGCGTGCCGCCGTCACGGCTGAACACCGTATCCAGCCGCGCCAGCGTGCCATCGGCCTGCATCGCATGCAGCTCTTCCCTGAAGTGGAAGTCGTGCGCGGCGCTGCGCTCGCCGAACAGCAGCCAGGTGCGACGTGCGCCGCTGCGCGCGCGTTCGTGAAGATGCGCGCGCAGGCCGGCGATGCCGGTGCCGTTGCCGATCAGCAGCAGCGGCACATCGGCGGCGACACCATGGAAATTGTCGTTCCGGCGCAGACGCAGCTGCACCGGTTCGCCGATGGCCGCGTGGTCGCACAGCCAGCCGCTGCCGATGCCTGGTGTGCCATCGGCGCGCAGCTGGCGACGCAGCAATAGTTCCACCGCGCCATCGGACATGACCGAGGCGATCGAGTACTCGCGATGTGGCAGTGGCTGCAGGGTGGCCAGCAACGCAGGCAGATCCCCGGCAGGGACCAGCGAGGGCAGGTGCGAGCGTTCGACGCGGGCGAGCAGGGTCTGACCGTCATCCAGCACGGTGTCCGCATTGAAGCCCTGTGCACCCAGCCAGGCGCGCGCGCTGTGGCGAGCGTGCTGCGGACCGATCTCGGCGATGTCGCCGGCCTGCCACTGCACAGCGACGCCAGCGGGTGGCTGCAGGCGCAGCCAGTACACCGGACCACCGGGGCTGCCCGGATTCAGATGCTCGCGCTGCAGCAGCGCCCACGGCTGGTACTCGGCCGGGCTCCAGTCAGGCAGTTCAGTGGCGCCTCCACCGAGCTGCCCGAGCAGTTGCTGCCAATGACGCAGCGCCGCCGGATCGGCGTTGTCGACTTCGATCGCATCGAACAGCGGATGCGCACCGTGCTGGCGCAGCCACTGGTCCAGTTGATGGCCGAATCCACAGAAGTGGCCATAGCTGCGATCGCCCAACGCGAGCACGCCGTAGTGCAGGTGCTGCATCGGCGGTGGCGTGGTCATTACCCCGCGCAGGAACGGCAACGCATGGTCGGGCGGGTCGCCCTCACCGGTGGTGCTGGCGATGAACAACGCGCGCTGGCTGGCCGTCAGCAGTGCGGCGTCCACCTCATGCAGTCCGCGCACACGCACCGGCACGCCGCCACTACGCAGGGCCTCGGCACTGCGTTCGGCCAGTTCGCGGGCGAAACCGGTCTGGCTGGCCCAGACCAGCAGGATCGGCGCGGTATCGCCCGATGGGGCGTCGTCACGCGGGCGGCCACGCCACCACAACGCGGCACAGGCCAGCGCATACAGCGCCGTAGCGATCAGCGCGGCCTGCGATTGCCGTATCGGGGGCGCACCCTGCCACCAGGCCTCGCCCAGGTGCAGGCGCAGCAGCGCCCACCCGACCAGCGCCAGCAGAAGCAGGACCAGAGCGTTGCCGAGCCACGCGCGCGACGGACGTGCGCTCATGCATCCTGCTCGTCGAGCAGGCGCTGGAAGGCGCTGCTGAGGAATTCGCGGGGGCCTTCTGCTGTGCGTTGCAGGTAGCGTGCGGCCAGCCCTTCGCGTTCGGCCAGTGCCATGCCGCGCTCGCGACCGAGCACGGTCAGCGCAGTGGCCCAGGCATCGGCATGCATCGCGTCGTCGGCGACCACGGTCACCGCCGCTGCAACCTGGCATACCGGCATGCCGGTACGCGGGTCGAGGCTGTGGCTGTAGGCTTGGCCATCGGCCTGGTACTGGTGCCAGCGATCACCCGAAGTGGCCACCGCAAGCCCGTTCAGCGCGAGTATTCGTGGCGGGGTCCCGGTGTGCGCATCTTCTTCCGGCGCCGATTCCACCAGCACGCGCCATGGCTGGCCGTCGGGCTTGCGGCCATAGCCGGCCAGCTCGCCGCCGACTTCGATCAGCGCCGCCGCGATGCCTTGCGCGCGCAGCCAGGCGGCAACGTGATCGACGCCGAAGCCCTTGGCGATCGCAGAGAGATCCAGTTCCAGCCCACCCGGCTGCAGCAGCGCATCGTCCTGCCACTGCAGGCGCTGCCAACCACAGCGTGCGCGCGTGGCCTGCAGGGTGGCGGCATCGGGTTGTCGGCGTTCACCGGCATGCGCACCGAAACCCCACAGTGCAACCAACGGGCCAAGGGTGGGGTCGAAGGCGCCGTCACTGGCAGCCGCGATGGCCTGTGCGCAGGCCAGCACCTGGCGCGTCTCGGCCGGCAGCGTGCACCACTGGCCGGCCTCGGCGCGGTTGTAGCAGCTGAGGTCCGAACCGGATTCCCAGGTGCTCATCTGTGCGACCACCTCGTCCAGCCGCGCCTGGATGCCAGCATGCAGCGGGTGCAGGTCGCGCTGGCGCGACGCGACCAGCGACACGCTCCAGGTGGTGCCCATGGTGGTGCCACCGAGGCGGGCGATATCGAGCGGGGTATCGGTCATGGTGGTGCGCAGGCGCGATGCCGGGGCTGGCCCGGCATCGCGATCTGCATCATTACTGCGGCAGCACTTCCAGCGTGGCGACGTAGCTCAGGCGGCGCTTGGCGGCCTGCTTTACCGAGGTCTTCTTGTCTTCGGTGCCGGTTTCCAGCCAGTACATGCCGGCTTCCGGCCAGGTCACCTTGATCTCGCCCTTGGCGTCGCTGGTCAGCTTCAGCTCGTCCTGCGCATTGCGGTAGCGGGTGGCACCGCGCACGATCTCGAACTCCAGGCCGGCGGTCGGCTGGCCATCGACCAGCACGCGGAAGGTGGCTTCCTCACCGGCGAACAGGTCGTTCGGGTGGCCGACGGCAACCAGCTCGATGCCACGGTTGGTCGGCTTCAGCGCGGTGTCGTTCGGCGCGCCGTTGGTGACGAAGGTTTCCACGCGGCCGATCGACTGGCTCACTTCCAGCTTCTTCGCGTCCTTCGGCAGTTCGCCGAAGGTGGCCACGCTGCCGCGCCAGCGCTTGCGCTCGCCGTTCTGCTCGTAGGTGGCGAACAGGCCGTCATTGACCGAGGCGATGCGGTAGGTGCCCGGCTGCTTCAGTTCGATGTCGAACACGCTGCGGTACTTGCCGGTGGAGGCGTTCTGCGGTTGCACGGTGCTGCCATCCGGGGCGGTGATCACCAGCGATTCCAGGCGCAGCGGCACGTGGTTGAAGTAGAACAGGTCGTTGGAGACCGCACCGTCGACGGTGATCCAGGGCGCGTTGCCGGCGATCACGGTCTGCGAGGGCAGCAGCCAGGCCTTGTGGGCCAGGGCGGAGAAGGGAAGGGCAGCGGCCAGGGCGGCGGCGAGGACGAGCGTGCGCTTCATGCGGAAGACTCCAGTGGATGCGGGGTGGTGCGACAAGGGCGAGGGGATTACGACTTATTCCCCCCGTCCCCTTTTCAGGGTTTGACGGCGAGGGTGACCTGGCCCAGTTCGGTGGCGCCCTGCGCCTTGCCGTTCTGCGCGGCGGTGGCCGGCCAGGTGAAGGGGATCTTCAGCAGTTCACGACCGCCGACTTCACGCACCGCTTCGACCACCAGGGTGTAGTTGCCCGGGGCGAGCTGCTTCAGCGCCGGCTGCTTGTCGGTGAACGACAGCGCGTGCTTGCCGGCCGGGCGGGTCGGGCCGGTCACGCCGTCCACCGGCACCTGCAGGGTGCGGCCGCTCTTGCGCCACCACTGGCGCAGGTCGGGCAGCCACTTGGTGCCATGGCCTTCGCTGTTGCTGGTCTGCTGGTACCAGACAGAGAGGTTGGCCGCGACCTTCTGGTCGGCGCCTTCCAGCCACACCGCCACATACGGGCGGTGGTATTCGGCCACGTTGAGCTTGGGCACTTCGACGTTGATGTCGAGGGTGGCAGCGTAGGCCGGCGAGGTGGCCAGCAGGCCGCTGAGGGCGATGGTCAGGGTGACGCGCATGGAGCGGCTCCGGGAACGAGGGAAAAGTCAGTGGATCAGCAGCAGGGCGATCAGCAGCGGGATCATCAGGCCCAGGCCGACCAGCGGCCAAGTCATGCGCCGCTGCCGCGCATGCAGGTGCAGCAGGAACAGGCCGGTGATGCAGAACACCAGGCAGGCCACGGCGAACAGGTCCAGGAACCAGCCCCACGCCGGGCCGGCATTGCGGCCCTTGTGCAGGTCGTTGAGGTAGGACACCGCACCGCGCGAGGTTGATTCGTACTCCACCGCGCCGGTTTCGCGATCGATGCTCAGCCAGGCATCGCCGCCGGGGCGGGGCAACGACAGGTAGATCTCCTCGGCCGACCACTCGGCCGGGCGTCCGCCAATGGCGATGCCCAGCTGGGCGTCCAGCCATTGCCGGGCCGGGCGTGGAATCGGCGCGTTGCCGTCCTCGCGCGTGCCCAGCTGGCCCAGCAGCTCGACCGGCAGTTCCAGGTGCTGGTTCTGCACCTGGGGCTTGGCCTCGATCTTCGCCGCGTGGTTGAGGGTCAGCCCGGTCACCGCGAACAGAAGCATGCCGATCAGGCACACCGCCGAGCTGATCCAGTGCCACTGGTGCAGCGTGCGCAGCCAGAAGCCACGGCTCTGTTGCTGCTGCACGGTGGAAGAAGCAGGACGGCTCACGGCACGGTTCGGGGCGGATGGGGACTGCTCATTACATCATTGATGAGAATAGCTCGCAATTGCGTGTCGTTCTGTATCCCTGGGAGCGGTGCCGACCGAGGTCGGCACCCACCGGGCCAAGGCGATGCCGGCCAGCGGCCGGCACTACCACTGTCCAGTAGATCCACGCCATGCGTGGATGGAGCGCCGGCCCCGCAGAAGTCAGAACTTCGCGTTGAGCGAGATCCAGTAGCTGCGGCGCTGGTCCTTGGTCGCGTAGTCGTCCATGCAGCTGAACTCGCTGGGATTGAGCAGCAGGCACGACTGCGAGACGAAGTCCTTGTCGAACAGGTTGTTGACCCGCGCGTTGACCGTCAGCCATGGCGTGGCCTTCCAGCTGCCCCCCAGGTGGAAGATCGTGTAGTCCTCGTAGTAGCGGACATGGCGGGCGCCGGTGCTGTCGATCAGCGTGTCGCGATAGCGGTCGTAGCGGCCCTCGCCGATCAGCGACAGGCTGATCGCATCGTTGATCTGCCAGTTGAGGCTGGCGTTGGCCATGTGCTTTGCCGGGGTGGTGCCGGTGATCGGCAGCCCCTTCTGCGGGCCACTGGTCTGCTCGCTCTTGGTCCAGGTGTAGTTGCCGCGCAGCTGCAGGGTGTCGAGCAGGTCGATGTGACCGGCCAGTTCCGCGCCGCGGGTTTCGGCCTTGTCGATGTTCACGCTCTGGGTGAACGCGCTGTAGCCCAGTGACGCCCAGCCCGGGCCGATGTCCACGCAGTAGCCGCTGCCGGCCAGCGCCACTTCGCAGTTCGGGAAGGTGCCGCCGCTGGCGATCTTGTCCTCGAACTTGTTGATGAAGCCGGTGACGTTGAAGCCCCAGCGCTGGCCTTCGTAGTACGCGGCCAGCTCGTAGTTGGTGCTGGTTTCCGGCTTCAGGTTGGGCGAGCCCACCAGCGGCAGCACGCCTTGGCCACCAAACCCGGTGATGCCCGGGAACAGCTGGTCCGGACGCGGGGTCTTGTAGCCGGTGCTGACGCCACCCTTGAAGGTCCAGGCATCGCTGGCATTCCATACCAGGTAACCGCGCGGGCTGACATGGCTGCCGAACACGTTGTGGTCGTCGTAGCGCAGGCCGAAGGTGGCGGTCAGGGTGTCGGTCAGCGCCCAGTTGTCCTCGGCGAACAGCGCCCACATGCGGTGCTTCTGCTTCGTGTTGCTGCGGTAGCCGGCGCCGTCCATGCCGAACACGCCGTCGATCATGTCGGTGTCGTTGTACTGGCCGCCGACGGTCAGCTTGTGCGCGCCGAAGTCGAGGTCGAGCATGGTGTCGAGCACGTAGCCTTCCAGTTCCATGGTGCGCAGCGGACGCGGCAGGAACGCCTGCAGGCGTGCCATTTCGCTCGGGTTGAGGGCGGTCAGTGCATTGCCACGCCCGGCCGCGCAGTTGTTGGCCGCGCCGGTGCGACGGCAGACGTCATTCCACAGCGTCTGCAGGTTGGCGCGTTCGTCCAGGGTCAGCGGCAGCGAGCGGCCCAGGTTGCTGCTCTTGCTGTGGGTCAGCGAGGTCTGCCAGGTGCCGAAGCTGTAACGGCCCTGGTGGGTCAGCGACAGCTGGTCGCGCTCGTAGCGCTGGTAGGCGGTGTAGCCCACGCGCGGCTGCACCACGCGGCGGGTGACCGTGCCGCTGCCGTTCGGGTTGGGAATGACCGCATTGCCGACGCGCCACAGGCTGGCCAGGCTGTCCAGCGTGCCGGTCTGGCCTTCGCTGTTGTCGTACTTCTGCCGCGAGACGTCGTAGTCCAGCCACAGTTCGTGGTCATCGTTGACACGGAAGTCCAGGCGAACGCCGGTGTTCCAGTTGGTGTTGGCCACCGACTTGCCACCGCCACCGAAGCCGATGCTGCGCTCCCACAGCGTGCCATCGGGCAGGGTCAGCGCCTCCCACTCCGGGTTCGATGCCTTGGCGTCGTAGTAGCTGCCACGTACCGCCAGGCTGAGGCGATCCTTGATCAGCGGGCCGCTGAGGTAAACGTCGGTGGTGCGTGCATCGCCGAACTGGTCGTCCTGCTGCACGGTGAAGCCCTGGGTGATGGCGCCGTGCCAGCTGTCCTGGTTGCGGCGGGTGATGATGTTGATGACGCCGCCCATCGCATCCGAGCCGTACAGCGTGGACATCGGGCCGCGCACCACTTCGATGCGCTCGATGGCATCCAGCGGCGGCAGGTAGGCGAACTGGCCGCCGCCGAAGTTGTTCGGGTACAGCTGGCCGACGTTGCTCTGGCGGCGGCCATCGATCAGCACCAGGGTGTACTCGGAAGGCAGGCCGCGCATCGAAATGGTGGCGCGGCCGTTCTTGTCGGTCGCTTCCAGGCCGACGTCGATGCCTTCGACGTCGCGCAATGCATCGACCAGGTTGGTGTACGGGCGCTTGCTCAGTTCCTCGCGGCTGACCACGCTGATGCTGGCCGGTGCATCGATCACTTTCTGTTCGAAGCCGGAGGCGGTGACCACCACCTTGTCCAGCGTCTGCGGGGCGCCGGAGGCGTCACCGTGGGCGAAGGCAGGGGCAGACAGGGCCACCAGCACGGCACTGGTCAGCAGGGGGCGGGACAGGGACGAACGGACACGATGGCGCTGGGCCATGGCAGTTACCTCGAAGGATGCAGGGTGGTGCACTGCCACGCGCTCAGGGCGCGGCAGGCACGGAAGGCCCGGTCAGGGGCAGCAGGGATGGAGCAGACGGGAATGAAGCAGGCAGCGGCGCGCGCAGGCGACCGCGCACGCGGTCACCCCGGGCCGAGGATCAGGCGAGCGGCGGTGCTTGGCCGCGTTGCTGGCGGCGCCCGGGCGCATCGGCCCAGGGCGTATCCGGAGCGGCCAGTGGCCAGTCCGGGCGCACGCCGGGCATGGCCGGCGTGGCGGGAACGAGTTCGAGTTCAGTGCGCAGCCACTGGCTGGCCAGCAGCAACGGCGGCGGTGCCTTCTCGGCCGCTTTCACCGGGGCAGCGGCACAGCGGCGCAGCTTGGCCGGTGCTTCTTCCTGCAGCGGGCCTTCGCCGCCGCGCTCTTCCAGCGGCACCTGCACGGTCATCGACGCCGGCGCATGCGGCAGCAGCGGCAACGTGCCCAGCAGCAACGCCAGCATCGCCACCCACGCCAACAGGCTGGCCAGCGCAGGACGCTGGCCGCGCATGGCGGTGCCCATCTTGCGATGGATGAGTGGGCGAGGGCGAAGCGGGCGCAGCAAGCAGGAATCCCCGGACGTCTGCCGGCAGGGGCCGGCATCAACGGGGCGAGATTGTAATGAGAGCGGTTAGCGGTTGCAAATGAGAATGATTGCCAAGATGTCGCGGGCCCGGCCGTGTGCGGCTCAGACTTCGCTCCAGCGCCGCAGCAGGTTGTGGTACACGCCGGTCAGCTGCAGCACCGCCTCGGCGTCGCCGCCGGTCTGCCGCAGGCGTTCGATCGAGCCGTCCATTTCCCACAGCAGGCGACGCTGCACGTCGTCGCGGACCATGCTCTGCACCCAGAAGAACGAGGCCACGCGCGCTCCGCGGGTGACCGGATTGACCTTGTGCAGGCTGCTGGACGGGTACACGATCAGGTCGCCGGCCGGCAGCTTCACCTCGTGCTCGCCGTAGGTATCACTGATGATCAGCTCGCCGCCCTCGTACTCCTCGGGCGCGGACAGGAACAGGGTGCAGGAGATGTCCGAGCGCAGCTGCTCGCCGTTGGCCAGGTTCATCACCGCGCCATCTACATGGAAGCCGTAGGTGCCACCACCGCTGTAGCGGTTGAAGCGGGGTGGCAGGATCTTCAGCGGCAGTGCGGCAGCGAAGAACAACGGGCTGCGACCCAGTGCGGCGAGTATGCGCTGTCCGAGTTCTGCCTTCAGCGGCGAGGCATCGGGCAGTTGTTCGTTGTGCTTGACCTGCGCACCCTGCGGGCCGACGGTCTCGCGACCG
>NZ_JAPTFX010000117.1:0-15516 GCF_030985895.1 Stenotrophomonas sp. Sm6012
CCGGCTCTGAGATGTGCCTGCGGTTGCCGGCCACCGGCCGGCACTACCTCACCGCTGCGACGGGCCCCAGTAGCCCAGGTCCTTGCGGATCTGCAGGTCGCGCAGCCAGGTGCCGAACGGCTTGCGCCGCAGCGCGCCCATTTCGCCGGACAGGAAATCCTCGGTCGCGGCGATCACCCGCTCGCTGGAGCGGCCATCGCGATACGGATGGATGGCATCGGCGTAACGCACGATCTCCGCCTGCAACGCGGCATCCGGGTGCAGCGCGCGTTGCAGCATCGCCGGCAGCTGTGCCGGGTCGTCGAAATCGATCATGTGCGGCTTGGGTACGCGGTTGCGGAAGGTCACCACCGGCTTGTGCTGGACGATGAACTCCGAAACGATCGACGAGGTGTCCGACACCAGCACATCGGCGGCACGCTGCGCGGCCATCACCTGTTCCGGCTCGACGAAGCGGGCATTGGCACCGGCCAGCGCGCGGTAGCGCTCGAACAGTTCCGGCGCGCACTTCGGGTGCAGCGTCAGCAGCCAGTAGCGGTCGCCGGCGGCGATGTCGGCGGCGATCTGCGCATGCAGGTGCGGGGCCGCGCTCAGCCGCTCGGTGAACGTCGAACCGAACAGGATCACCGGGCGGCCAGCGGCCGGCGCGCGCAGCGCGGCACTCTCGCCGCCATCATCACGGAACAGTGGGTCCAGCTTCGGCCAACCGGTCTCGGCCACCGCGAAGTGGCCCTGCTGGGCGGCCATCTCGCGGAACGGCACGGTGGTGGCCGGGCCCTGCGTGCAGTACAGGTCGAACATGCCGCGCACCCGGAAGTGGCCGCGTGCGCTGTCGCGCTTCTCCACGTTGAAGCCATGGAACAGCTGCACCTTGGCGCCGGACAGGAAGGTCGGCACCCAGTTGGCGGCGCTGAACACCGCGCGCGGGCGCATCGCCAGGGCCTGCTTCAGGCCGATGTTGGGCACCCCGGGCAGGCTGCTGCCGGCCGCGCCGCCCTCGAACCAGGCGGCCACGTCCTGCCCGGACGCGTGCAAGGCCTGCGCCAACGGGGCGAGAATAGGCAGCGCATAGCGCTCCGTCGCAAACAACAGGTACCCGGCCATCATGTCCTCCACGACCGCTCCCATCGAACGGCCTCGCATCTCGGCCTGCATTATCGCGTTCAACGAGGCCGGCCGCATCGGCGACTGCCTGGCCTCACTGGCCTTCTGCGACGAGATCATCGTCGTGGACTCGTACTCCACCGATACCACCGTGGCCCTTGCCGAGGCCGCAGGCGCCCGCGTGCTGCAGCGCCCGTTCGAGGGCTTCCGCAGCCAGAAGGCGTTCTGCGTCGAGCAGGCACGGCACGACTGGGTGCTGTGCCTGGATGCCGATGAGCGCATCAGCCCGGAACTGCGCACGGCCATCGAACAGGTCCGCGACGGCGGCTTCGCCGGGCATGCCGGCTACCGCTTCGCGCGCCTGTCGGAGTACTTCGGCAGGTTCCTGCGCCACGGCAACGCCTACCCGGACCGGGTGATGCGCCTGTTCGACCGCCGCCGCGGTGGCTGGCGCGGCAAGCGCGAGATCCATGAGGCAGCCAGCGTCGACGGCAGCGTCGGCACCCTGCACGGGGACCTGATCCACTACCCGTACCGCTCGCTGCAGCAGCAGCTGGCGAAGACCGAGAAGTACGCCCGGATGATGGCCGAGCACGAGTTCGCACGCGGCAAGCGCGCCACGCTCGGCAAGCTGGTGCTGGCCCCGGCCTGGCGCTTCTGGCGCGGCTTCCTGTTCCGTGGTGGCTTCCGCGACGGCTGGCACGGCCTGGTCTACGCCTATGTGCGTGCCAATTACGTGCGGCAGAAGACCATCATGCTGTGGATGCTGGGCAACGGCCAAGCCGTTGCGGATCCCCCGGACCGTTGATCGCCGGGCCGTGCCGGCGCCACAGCATCACGACCCGATGATCGCCCGGTGGCGCGCACCTTCAAGAATCGACAGGCCGGTCAGCAGGCCGACCAGGGTCACGTAGAAACTGGCCGTCATCTGGTGGGCGAACATCGACTGGGTCAGGCCGCACAACGCATAGGTGATCACCAGCATGACGCCGGCCGCAGCCGGCCCACGGAAGGTCACCCGTCCACTGCGACGGTGCAGGCGCACGAACAGCCACAACGGGATGCCGTACACCGCCAGCAGCAGTGCCAGGCCCGGCACGCCCTGGGTTGCGGCCCATTCGGCCACGTCGTTGTGCGCATGCCCAAGGTGGCAGCGCGCCTCACCCGGGTTCTCGCGGCAGACCGGCACGCGCTGCATTGCACTGTCGAAATGACCGATGCCGACACCCACCAGCGGATGGTCGAGGAAGGTCTCCCAGGCCACCTTGAGGCGCTCCACCCGGGCACCGGCAGACGAATCACTGTCGCCCTGCTCCATCCGCTGCACATCGCTGTGCAGCTCGCTCAGGCGGACCTGATGGCGCAGCTCAGGCACCGACAGCAGCAGGGTCGCACCGATCGCCAGCATGCCAGCCAGCACCGACAGCCGTGCCACGCCGGTACGCCAGCGCAGGCTCAGCGCCAGGACCACCAGCAGCGCCAGCAACGCGGCAAACACGCCACGGCTGCCGGTCAGCACGATGGTGCCGCAGCCGGCAGCCATGCCGAGGATCACCAGCGACCAGCGGCGTGATGGGCGGCAGAACACCAGCAGCACCATCAGCACCATCACGATGTCGGCCAGCACGATGGCGTTGGTGGACAGCTCCGCGCGCGGAGCCCCGCGCAGCACCTGCCACAGCGACATCCCGAAGGTGGCAAGCAGGCCGGCCAGCGCGCCATACCAGAGCCAGCGCAGGTTTGGACGCAGCGCGCAGACCCAGAGCGCGATCCACGGGATCACGACGAACCGCGAGCGGTTGTCGACGTCGCGCAGCCCCTGCTCGAACAGCAGCACCGACAGTACGCCCAAGGCCAACACCGCCAGCATCAGCCAGGCCAGCACCTTCACCGGCTGACCGGCCATGCCGCGCGCGCGCCACAGCAGCTCCGGCGCCAGCAGGGTGCTGAGCAGCAGCAGCAGACCATAGGGCAACAGGTTGATCGGCACGGTCAGCACGAGGGCCGGCAGGCAGAACAGGCCCAGCTGGGCCAGTGCATGCGCCACTCCGTGACGTCCACCGACGGGCACGCCCAGCGGATCGCCGGCCATGGGGTTCAGATTGTCCGCTGAGGCTGGCACGTCGGGAAGTATCGCTGCAATCTACTGAAAGAACGGGAATGCCCCGACAGGGGCCATCCCAGCCTGCCATTTCACTTTACTGCCTTTGGCCCTGCTTGGGCAGACCGGACAAGCGGGAATCGGGGCAGTCAGTCATGTTCCTGCAGACGCCTCCCACGTTCGCGCTCCTCTGCGGTAACCACGCAGGGCACCGTCACCGCCGCCGCGGGCACCAGCCACCAGCGCCGCCGGTTGGCCACGCCGGCCAGTTCGGAGCGGCTGCGGTCGACGCATGACAGCATTGCGTTCTCGTTGACCAGCAGCCAACGGTGCGCTGGCAACAGCCGCTGCCAGCGCGTGGCGGCGACCAGCTGCTCGTCCCACGGCACCCGGAAACCGAAGGTCGCTGCAGGGCGGTCGGCCAGCAACAGATGCTGCTCCTTCCAAGCCACCAGCCCCAGCTCCGCATCAGGACCGATACGACTTCCGACGGTGCGCATCAGCCCACGGGCGGAGCTGGAATCGTTCAACAGTGGATAGCCGACCAGGCTGTAGAGCAGCCAGACCACCGCCAACGTCGACACCAGCGCATGGTGCCTGCGACGGCCGCAGACCAACAGGCTCAGTCCGCCCCACAGCCCCATGGCCAGGATCGTCCAGGCCAGTGCGTCGACAGCCCCGGGGGCCAGTCCGCGGCTGTGGGTCAGGCGCAGCTCGAAGGCCGGGTCGCCCAGCACTGCCAACGCGCCGGCCAGTGCCAGGCCCAGCGACAACAGTCCGGTGAACAGCCCCGCCACGGCCTGCACATCGCGCCGCTTCAGCAACCCCGGCAACAACGGTGCCAATGCCAGGCAGAACATCGGCAGCGCCGGCAGGATGTACACATCGCGCTTGCCGTCAGGAATCGAGAAGAACAGCACCACCAGCAGCCACCAGGCCAGCGGCAGCAGGTAACGCGGGTCGCGGCGGCGCAGCCGACGCCACCAGGCAGGCAGCGCCCACGGCAGCAGCAGGAAGGCGGGAAGCCACATCGACGGCATGATCGCCAGGAAGTACCACCCTGGCTGGTGATGATCCCAGGACTGCATGTAGCGCCGTGCGGTCTGCTGGAACAGGATGTCGTCCATGTAGGCCCGGTACTCGTCCGAGCCGGTGGCCAGGCCGGCCAGCAGCATCGGTGCCAGCCACAACGACACCGCCAGCAGGAAGGCCAGCGGCGCCGCCCAGAAGCGCACATCGCGCGCGTGCAGGCCTACCCGCGGCCATCGCAGTGCCGCTGCGATCGCCGCTGGCACGATCATCAGCAGCGCCAGCATGCCCACGCCCTTGGTGATCACTCCGATGCCAGCGAAGAACCAGCCCAGCCACCACCAGCGCCAGGCGGGGCCCAGCAACAGGTGGCGCAGCAGGCCATAGTTGGCCAGCGTGATGAACAGCAGCAGCAGCGGGTCGATCTGCGCCTTCTTCGCCTGGAAGGTGAACTGCAGCGCGAACAGGAGCGCCCAGCCGGCATACAGCCCGACCCGCCGTGTCCACAGGCGCCGGCCAAGATCCACCACGCACCACAGCGTGCCGAGCGCGGCCAGCAGCGAAGGCAGCAGGAAGGCCACGCGCCAGTGACCGACCAGGCCGTACAGCGTGGCCTGCCACCACATCAGCATGGGCGGCTTGTCCGAGTAGAGCTCGGGCCCACGATGCGGGAACAACCAGTAGCCGCTGTCGACCATCTGCTTGGCCACCAGCGCGAAGCGTGGCTCGTCCGACGGCCATGGATCGCGGAGGCCGAGGCCGGCCCCCAGCACCAGCAGGGCCATCACCACCAACAGCCACGTCTGTCGCGACGCGTGGGTTTTCAGCATTGGACTCGAAACGGCAGCGGGGATCAGCCTGCTTTTATCAGACGCGCGTAGAAGAAACCGTCAGCATCGTTGTCACCAGGCAGGCGCTGGCGCGCCACGCCTTCGCAATCCACGCCGAATGCGTCGCCCAGCGGCTGCGCCTCGGCATCCGGATGCCACTTGAGAAACGCGCGCACCTGGTCGATGTTCTCGGCACGCAGGATCGAGCAGGTCGCATACAGCAGCACGCCACCCGGGCGCAGCATCGACCAGCAGGCCTCCAGCAGGCGCGCCTGCACTCCCACCAGCGCATCGATGTCCTCGGCGCGGCGGTGGAACATGACGTCAGGCTGGCGGCGGATCACGCCGGTGGCCGAACACGGTGCATCCAGCAGGATCGCGTCGAACGGCACGCCGTCCCACCAGGCGCCGGGATCGCTGGCATCGGCCACCAGGGTCTGCGCATGTTCGCCGACGCCGGTACGGGCATAGGTGTCACGGGCGCGCGCCAGGCGCCGGGCGTCGATATCCAGCGCCAGCAGTCGCAGGCTCGGATCGCGTTCGAGCAGGTGCGCCGATTTGCCACCGGGCGCCGCGCAGGCATCCAGCACGCGCGAGCCAGCGGCGGGAGCCAGTGCATCCGCCGCGCACTGCGCCGACAGGTCCTGCACAGACAGCGCGCCGTCGGCGAAGCCGGGCAGCTGGTTCACCGCCACCGGTGCCGCCAGGCGCAACGCATCGGGACTGAGCACACTGGCTTCCGCGGCAATGCCGGCTTCGGCCAGCGCTGCCAGGGCTTTGTCGCGGCCGCCGTGCTGGCGGTTGGCGCGCAGCCACAGCGGCGCAGGCTGCAGGCTTTCGTTGAACACCGCTTCGGCCTGCGCCGGCCAATCACGTTCGATCGCCTCGGCCAGCCATTCCGGGAAGGCGTCGCGCGCGGGCTGCTCCGGGAACCCTTCGCGCTGCGCGCGGCGCAGGATCGCGTTGACCAGGCCAGCCTGCCGTTCGCGGCCCAGTGCACGGGCAGCATCGACCGTGGCCGAGAGTGCGGCATGCGCCGGCAGCGCCAGCACGTCCAGCTGGGCGAAGCCGACCATCAGCAGGGTGCGCAGGTCGGCATCACGCGCCGACAGCGGCTTCTGCATCCACGACTGCAATGCGGCGTCATAGGTGCTGCGGCGGCGCAGGACGGCGAAACACAGTGCCTCCAGCAGCGCGCGGTCGCGGCTGTCGGCCAGCTTCGGCAGCGCCCAGGCCAGTTCGGCCTTCAGCGAACGGCCACGGGTGAATACCTGCGCCAGCACGCGTGCGGCCAGCATGCGCGTGGCCGCGCCCGGCGCCGCCTTGGCGATGGAGAAATCGTTCTGCTTCGACACCGCTTATGCCCCCACGCGCAGGTCGCGGCGAGCGTTGAGGTAGTCGGCGGCGGTGATCGCCTTGCCGCCTTCGCGCTGCAGTACGCGCAGGCGCAGCACACCCTGGCCACAGGCGATGTCGATGCCGTCGCGGCCGGCCGCCAGCACCGTGCCCGGCGCCTGGGCGTGGGCCTCATCCAGCGCCACCGCGCCATGGATGCGCACGCGCTCGCCGGCCAGCGTCGCCTCGGCGATCGGCCACGGATTGAACGCGCGCACGGTGCGCGCCAGCGCAGCGGCGTCCTGGGCCCAGTCCAGCTTCGCTTCGGCCTTGTCCAGCTTGTGCGCGTAAGTCACGCCCTGCTCAGGCTGCGGCCGCGCGATCGGCTTGATGCCGGCACGCAGCAGGCCCAGGCCATCGGACAGCACCTGCGCGCCCAGTTCGGCCAGCTTGTCGTGCAGCTGCCCACCGCTATCGGTAACAGCAATCGGCAGCTCCTGGTGCAGCAGCACCGGGCCGGTATCCAGGCCCGCTTCCATCTGCATCAAGCAAACGCCGGTCTTGGCGTCGCCGGCCTGGATCGCACGCTGGATCGGCGCGGCACCGCGCCAGCGCGGCAGCAGCGAGGCGTGCACGTTCCAGCAGCCATGGGTCGGAATGGCCAGCACCGCCTTGGGCAGGATCAGGCCGTAGGCCACCACCACCATCAGGTCCGGCTGCAGGTCGCGCAGCTGCTGCTGGGCAGCGTCGCCCTTCAGCGATTCGGGCTGGTAGACCGGGATGCCACGGGCCACCGCTTCGAGCTTGACCGGCGACGGCGCCAGGCCACGGCCACGACCGGCCGGTCGATCAGGCTGGGTGTAGACGGCCACGACCTCGTGATGGCGCGCAGCCGCGCGCAGCGATGACACCGCGAATTCCGGCGTACCGGCAAAGACAATCCTCATGGCTACCCCACTTGCAGGATGGATTCGTGCAGGAAAGAAAACGGCGCCGTCGGCCGGCGCCGTACAGCCCGCGCGCATCGCGCAGGCACGGGCCACCCGAGGGGTGGCCCGGATCGGCGATCACGCCACGTGCTTGCGCTGCTTGGCCAGCTTCTTGCGCACCATCTCGCGCTTGAGCGGCGACAGATAGTCGATGAACAGCTTGCCGTCCAGGTGATCCATCTCGTGCTGGATGCAGGTCGCGAGCACTTCGCCGGCTTCCAGCTGCTGCTCCTGGCCATTGCGGTCCAGGTACTTCACGGTGATGGTGTCGGCGCGGGTCACGTCGGCGAAGATGCCCGGCACCGACAGGCAGCCTTCCTGGTACACCCGCCCCCCGTCCTTGGCGACGATTTCCGGGTTGATGAACACATGCGGTTCATTCTTTTCTTCGCTGACGTCGATGACCATGAAGCGCTTGTGCACATCCACCTGGGTGGCGGCCAGGCCGATGCCCGGCGCGTCGTACATGGTCAGGAACATGTTGTCGATCAGTTCCTGGAAGGCCGGCGTGGTGACTTCGGCGGCTTCGATCAACGCAGCCTTGGTACGCAGGCGCGGATCGGGGAACTCGAGAATGGGGAGAAGGGCCATGGCTGTTTCCGGATAGGGGGCCGGCACGCCGGCATACGTCGCAGATTCTAGCTCCAACGCTTGCCTTGCGCCCCGGTTTCTGGACTATAGTGCGCGGACCTGTTGGGGAATCAGGGCTTCACACCTATGTTGCTTCGTTTTCGTACGGTCGTCGCCGCGGCGATGCTGACCGTGGCTGCCTATGCTACCGCCGTGGAAGTGAATGGCGGGCACCCGGACACCTATGTGGTCCGAAAAGGGGATACGTTGTGGGACATCGCCGCACGTTTCCTGCAGAAGCCGTGGCTGTGGCCGGAGATCTGGCAGGCCAATCCGCAGATCGCCAATCCGCACCTGATCTATCCCGGTGACGTGCTCAGCCTGGCCTATCTGGACCGGGTGACCGTGGCGGCCCAGCCGGGCCCGCGCCAGGAGGCCCCGATCGACGCCATTCCGCTGGCCCAGGTCGAGCCGTTCCTGAAGCAGCTGAGCGTGGTCGACAGCATCGAGCAGCTGCCCCAGGTGGTCGGCCTGGAAGACAACCGCCTGCGCGTGGCCGGCGGTGATACCGCCTACGTGAATCTGGGCGATGCCCAGCTGGGGCAGCGCTGGGCCGTGGTCCGCCCGACCGTGCGCTACGCCCAGCCCAAGCCGACCGAAGACCTGAATGCCAACGGCGACGTCACGCCGGGCAGCGGCAACCTGTGGAAGGCGTACAACGCACCCAACGCGCGCCGCGGCGTGCTGGGTTATGAGTTGGCCCAGCTTGCCACCGGCACCATCACCCGGGTTGCCGACGGCAAGGCCGGGGCCTCCACGCTGGCGCTGGACAAGAGCACGGGTGGCCGTGAAGTCCGTGTCGGCGACCGCCTGGTGCCGGTCGAGGCCCGTCCCTATGACCTGCAGTTCGTGCCGCATGTGCCGGCCGCGGGCGTGGAAGGCGTGGACGTGCGCGTGCTCGCGGTGACCGACATGTTCACCGCCGGCGGCCCGCGCGACGTGATCGCGATTTCGGCCGGGCGGGTCCAGGGCGTGGACAATGGCACCGTGTTCTCGCTGTGGCGGCAGGGTCGTCATGTGGCCAACCGCCTGAAGTACCCGACGTCGTCGCGCATGGACGATGCGCTCAGCGGCAGTGTCGGCCGGGTTGCGCTGCCGGAGGAGTACGCAGCGCATGCGATGGTGTTCCGCACCTTCGACAACGTCAGCTACGCGCTGGTGATGCAGGGCGTGAAGCCGGTGCGCGTGGGCTACAACGCGCTGCACCCGGACGCGAAGTAACGGTTGCCGGGCTGCCCCGGCCACCCCAGGGAGTGCCGGCCGCTGGCCGGCAGACACCTCCGGCAAAACCTGACACGTACATGCGAAGGCGCCCGAGGGCGCCTTTGTTGCATGCGGTCGATAGTGGGGAATGACCAAGCAAGCTGATGAGGCGCTGCTGCGCCTGGTGATGGCGGGGGGCGCACTGGCGCCGCGACGGGCATTGCTGCAGAGCGCGGGCTGCGCGGACGCGGCCATCGCGCAGGGCACTGCGAACTGGCGTGCACACGGCTGCACACCGGAGCAGTGCGCCGCACTGGAACGCCCGGATGCCCGGGCATGGGCAGCCACGCAGCGCTGGCTGGAAGACGACCACCACCACGTGCTGGCCTTCACCGACCCGGCCTTTCCTCCGACCCTGCTGGAGGTACCCAACCCGCCGCTGGCCCTGTTCGTGGCCGGTGACCCCAGCCTGGCCTGGCGCCCCTCCGTGGCCCTGGTCGGCAGCCGCTCGCCGACGCCGGGTGGTCGCGCGCTGGCGGCCCGTTTTGCCAGCGGCTTCGTCGAGGCCGGGTTGGCGGTAACCAGCGGGCTGGCTGCCGGCATCGATGCAGCCGCCCACCTGGCAACCCTGGACGCCGGCGGCTGCACCGTCGCCGTGATCGGTACCGGCCCTGATCTCGCCTACCCGGACAGTCATGCCCGGCTCCAGGCCCGCATCGCCACCGAGGGCGCCGTGCTCAGCGAATACCTTCCGGGCACCGCGGCCCGTCCCGGACACTTTCCGGCGCGCAACCGGCTGGTGGCCGGGCTGGCCCTGGCCACGGTGGTGGTCGAGGCCGCCCAGCGCTCGGGAGCGCTGATCACCGCGCGTCTGGCCGCCGAGGCCGGCCGCGAGGTCTGCGCCCTGCCCGGTTCAGTGCTCAATCCACGCGCGGCGGGCTGCCACCGGCTCATCCGTGAAGGCGCCGCGCTGGTCGAACGCCCCGCGGAGGTACTGGAGCTGCTGGCCCCTGCGCTGCGCCAGCAGCTGCCGGGCTTGCAATCGCGGCTGGCCACCCCCACTGAACAGGCACCGTCGGCGCTCCTGCCGGCGCGCTGGGCCGACGACCCTGACTACCAGTGCTTGTGGCGGGCCCTGGACCACAACCCAAGCGGTATGGATTCACTGATCACGCGCTGTGGATTGACGGCGCCCCAGGTGTCCTCCATGCTGCTGGCCATGGAACTGGCGGGAATCGTGGTGTGCGTACACGGCCGCTACTGTCGAACTCCCTAGTTTCTTCACCTCCACAGCGTCGCGCGACGCAGGCCGAGGGGCAATGAAAGAGAGCATCCTGGACGTACTGCTGTACCTGTTTGAACACTATTTCAGCGAAGATGCGGACCTGATCCGTGACCGCGATTCGCTTCAGAACGGCCTGATCCAGGCCGGTTTCAGCCCTACCGAGATCAACAAGGCATTCGACTGGCTCGATGCCCTGGCCGCGCAACGGCCGAGCATGTCCCAGGCCCGGGTCGATGGTCCCGTGCGCGTCTACCACGGCCCCGAGCTGGACAAGCTGGACGTGGAATGCCGCGGTTTCCTGCTGTATCTGGAACAGCACGGCATCCTTGATGCCGACCAGCGCGAGCTGGTGCTGGACCGGGCGATGGCCCTGGACCAGGACGAACTGGACCTGGACGACCTGAAGTGGGTCGTGCTGATGGTGCTGTTCAACCAGCCCGGCTCCGAAGCGGCCTATGCCTGGATGGAGACGCAGATGTTCATGGACGAGCCAGAACCCCTGCACTGACCGTACACTTGGGGGCATAGCGCATTCAGGAGCGTCCCCGTGAGCGAGTGGTTCCACGCAGAAGGCAACCGGCAGCAAGGTCCGCTGCCGGCGGAACAGTTGGTTGAGTTGTTCCGCAACAACCAGATCTCCCTGGACACCCTGGTGTGGCGCGACGGTCTGCCGCAATGGCAGCCGTTGCGTACCGTCGTCGACGAACTCGGCCTGATCGTGCCTGCACTGGACGCTGCAGCAACGGCCGTCGAGCCCGCGCCGGAACCGGTGGCACCGCCGCCGCAGCAGCCACCGGTGCTGCCGCCGTCCACCCCGTACGCCACCAGCGCACCGGCTGGCGTCGTGCCGCCGCCGAAGAAGCAGCTGTCCGGCTGCGCCCTCACTGCCATCATCGCGGGCGCTCTACTGCTGGTGCTGGTGCCGATCGTGGCCATCCTTGCCGCCATCGCCCTGCCTGCCTACAACGACTACACCGTGCGCGCCAAGGTCGCCGCCGCGGCCGATGCCCTGCACCCGCTGCAGGACCAGGTGCAGCATTTCGCCGATGAGGAAGGTCGCTGCCCGGGCGCCAACGATGCCGGCTTCCCCGCCCCTGGCGACTTCACCCGGTCCGGCCTGTCGGCGGTGAACATCGGCCGCTTCAACAACGGCCACTGCGGTATCGAGGCAACGCTGTCGATGCCGGGCAAGAGCATCGACGGCGATCTGCTGTGGCTGGAATATGACCGCGACAGCGGCCGCTGGGACTGCAGCGGCGCAAGCGACGACAAGTACCTGCCGCCGGCGTGCCGCGGCTGAGCCGCGCGCGTACCGGTACCTCCAAGGACGATCCAACAGGGAACATGCAATGACTGAGTGGTATTACGCCGAAGGACAGCAACGCCAGGGCCCGCTGCCGGTCCAGGAGATCCGCCAGCGCTTCCAGCGCGGCCAACTGAACCTGGACACGCTGGTCTGGCGCGAAGGCATGGCGCAGTGGGCGGCGCTGCGCCAGGTGGTCGACGAGCTTGAACTGCAGACGCTGGCCGACGCCACGGCGGCCGCCGGCAGCGGCGGCTTCGACCTGCGCGGCGACTATGCCGCCATCGACAACGGCACCGCGCCGCTGCCCGGTACCGGCGCCCTCGGCAGCTCGCCGTACAGCGCGCCTGCCGCTGCAGGCGGCGCTGGCCATGCGCAGCCGGTCATGGGCGGCGAAGTGGTCTACGCGGGCTTCTGGAAGCGCGTGGCCGCCTACATGATCGACTACTTCGTGCTGTTCATCCCCGGCAGCATCATCGGCGCCATCCTCGGTGTGGTGCTCGGCGCCAGCATGGGCGCGGTGGGCAGTGGTGAATCGGCCATCGAGGTGGTCGCGCAGCTGTCCAGCGCACTGATCAACTTCGCCATCGGCATGGCGTACTACACCTGGTTCCATGCCTCCAAGGGCGGCGCCACGCTGGGCAAGATGGCGGTCGGCATCAAGGTCGTGCGCAGCAATGGCGAACGCCTGACCAAGGCGCGCGCGTTCGGTCGCTACTGGGCCATGCTGCTGAGCAGCTTCACCCTCGGCATCGGCTTCCTGATGGCGGCCTTCACCGAGCGCAAGCAGGGCCTGCACGACATGATCTGCGACACCCTGGTGGTCGACCGCTGGGCCTTCACCGACCAGCCGCAGCTGCAGCGCCGCGAGCTGGGCACGGTCACCGTGCTGGTGCTGGTGTTGACCGGCCTGCTGTCGCTGGTGGGCTTGGCCCTGCTGGTCTTCGCGGTCGGCTTCATCGCCAAGATGGCCTCCTGAACGGCCATCGTCACGCCTGGCTGCTTGACATGGGCTGGTCGGGCGTGATTCCTCTAATAAGGTGAAACCTGAACGCCCGGCACATTACCGGGCGTTCAGTTTATGGATTTGCGCGTGGCCGCTTCACTAATGCGGCCGTTTGCTCCACCCTAGCGGCCCCTTCCCCACGGTTCGCCCCACAGACCCTGCTGCCATGCCCAAGCACCTGCTCATCGTCGAATCGCCGGCCAAGGCCAAGACGATCAACAAATACCTCGGCAAGGACTACACGGTCCTGGCCTCGTATGGGCATGTGCGTGACCTGATTCCGAAGGAAGGCGCGGTCGACCCGGACAACGGGTTCGCCATGCACTACGACGTGATCGACAAGAACGAGAAGCACGTCGATGCGATCGCCAAGGCCGCCAAGGGCGCCGACGACATCCTGCTGGCGACCGACCCGGATCGCGAGGGTGAAGCGATCAGCTGGCACATCGCCGAGATCCTGAAGGAACGCGGGCTGGTCAAGGACAAGCCGATGCAGCGCGTGGTGTTCACCGAGATCACCCCGCGCGCGATCAAGGAGGCGATCAGCCAGCCGCGCGAGATCGCCAGTGACCTGGTCGATGCCCAGCAGGCGCGCCGCGCGCTGGACTACCTGGTCGGTTTCAACCTGTCGCCGGTGCTGTGGCGCAAGGTCCAGCGCGGCCTGTCCGCCGGCCGCGTGCAGAGCCCGGCGCTGCGCATGATTGTCGAGCGCGAGGAAGAGATCGAAGCCTTCATCGCCCGCGAATACTGGTCGATCGCCGCCGAGTGCGCGCATCCCTCGCAGCACTTCAACGCCAAGCTGATCAAGCTGGACGGGCAGAAGTTCGAGCAGTTCACCATCACCGACGGTGACACTGCCGAAGCCGCCCGCATGCGCATCCAGCAGGCGGCGCAGGGCTCGCTGCATGTCACCGACGTGGCCAGCAAGGAGCGCAAGCGCCGCCCGGCGCCGCCGTTCACCACCTCCACCCTGCAGCAGGAAGCCTCGCGCAAGCTCGGTTTCACCACCCGCAAGACCATGCAGGTCGCGCAGAAGCTGTACGAAGGCGTGGCGATCGGTGACGAAGGCACCGTCGGCCTGATCTCGTACATGCGTACCGACTCGGTGAACCTGTCGCAGGATGCGTTGGCCGAGATCCGCGACGTGATCGCCCGCGATTACGGCATCGCCTCGCTGCCAGACCAGCCGAACACCTACCAGACCAAGTCGAAGAACGCCCAGGAAGCGCACGAAGCCGTACGCCCGACCTCGGCGCTGCGTACCCCGGCCCAGGTCGCGCGGTTCCTGACCGACGACGAGCGCCGCCTGTACGAGCTGATCTGGAAGCGTGCGGTGGCCTGCCAGATGATTCCGGCCACGCTCAACACGGTCAGCGTCGATCTGTCGGCCGGCAGCGAGCACGTGTTCCGCGCCAGCGGCACCACCGTGGTCGTGCCCGGCTTCCTGGCCGTGTACGAGGAAGGCAAGGACAGCAAGAGCGCCGAGGACGAAGACGAAGGCCGCAAGCTGCCGGCGATGAAGCCCGGCGACCGCGTGCCGCTGGAGCGCATCCAGGCCGAGCAGCATTTCACCCAGCCGCCGCCGCGCTACACCGAAGCGGCGCTGGTGAAGGCGCTGGAAGAGTACGGCATCGGCCGTCCCTCGACCTACGCCTCGATCATCCAGACCCTGCTGTTCCGCAAGTACGTGGAAATGGAAGGCCGCAGCTTCCGCCCGTCCGACGTCGGCCGTGCGGTGTCCAAGTTCCTGTCCAGCCACTTCACCCGGTATGTGGACTACGACTTCACCGCCAAGCTCGAGGACGAGCTCGACGCCGTCTCGCGTGGCGAGGAGGAGTGGATCCCGCTGATGGCCCGCTTCTGGGAGCCGTTCAAGGAGCTGGTGGAAGACAAGAAGGAATCGGTCGACCGTGCCGAGGCCAGTGGCGCCCGCGAGCTCGGCACCGACCCGAAGACCGGCAAGCCGGTCAGCGTGCGGCTGGGCCGCTTCGGGCCGTACGCGGCCATCGGCAGCACCGCCGAGGACGCCGAGGAAAAGCCCAAGTTCGCCTCGCTGCGCCCCGGCCAGTCGATGCACACCATCTCCCTGGAAGACGCGCTGGAACTGTTCCTGATGCCGCGTGCGCTGGGTGAGGACAACGGCGAACCGGTCAGCGTCGGCATCGGTCGTTTCGGTCCGTTCGCCAAGCGGGGCAGCACCTATGCCTCGCTGAAGAAGGAAGACGACCCGTACACCATCGACCTGGCCCGCGCCGTGTTCCTGATCGAAGAGAAGGAAGAGATCGCGCGCAACCGGATCATCAAGGAATTCGAGGGCAGCGACATCCAGGTGCTGAACGGCCGCTTCGGCCCGTACATCAGCGACGGCAAGATGAACGGCAAGATCCCCAAGGATCGCGAGCCGGCCTCGCTGACCCTGGCCGAAGTGCAGCAGCTGATGGAAGAAACCGGCAAGCCGGTGCGCAAGGGCTTCGGTGCCAAGAAGGCCGCGGCGAAGAAGGCACCGGCCAAGAAGGCGGCGGTGAAGAAGGAGGCGGCGCCGAAGAAGGCCGCCGCCAAGAAGGCTCCGGCCAAAAAAGCGGTGAAGAAGGCCGCTGCGAAGAAGGCGCCGGCCAAGAAGGCCGTAAAGAAGGCCGTAAAGAAGGCGGCCAAGTAGATCCACGCCATGCGTGGGTGAGGGGTGTGCGGACCCACGCATGGC
>NZ_JAPTFX010000118.1:0-15504 GCF_030985895.1 Stenotrophomonas sp. Sm6012
GCGGCATGGATGCCGCGGCCAAGCCCCCAAGGATGGGTTTACGGCGTCTCCCGCAACCGGACCCACCCCGCCATCCCTCGGAATGCGGCTTTTGCTTTCGCCTTTGCTTGCGCGGTGGCCTCTGCAGGTGCCGGGCGCAGCCCGGCCGAGACCCCTCAACAGGCAGGCAACGGCCGGAACAGGTACCCTATGCCGCCATCAGATAGCCAACGTGACATGACCGACGCCCTCGTCGCTCCGCAGTGGGCCTCCCGCCTGCGCGACATCGCCGACTTCCCCAAGCCCGGCATCCTCTTCAAGGACATCATGCCGCTGCTCGCCCACGGCGATGACTTCCGTGGTGCGATCACCGCGATGGCCGACCGTTGGCGCGACCAGAAGCTGGACGCGGTGGTCGGCATTGAATCGCGTGGTTTCATCCTCGGCGCCGCGATGGCGCTGGAACTGGGCGTGGGCTTCGTGCCGGTACGCAAGCCGGGCAAGCTGCCGGGCCAGGTGCTGCGCGAGGAGTACACGCTGGAATACCGCAGCGACTGCATCGAAGTGCACGCCGATGCGCTGCCGGCCGGCGCCCGTGTCGCGATCATCGACGACGTGCTGGCGACCGGCGGCACACTGGTCGCCGCGTTGTCGCTGGTGCGCCGCCTGGGTGTCGACGTGGTCGGTGCCGGCGTGCTGGTCGAGCTGGACGGCCTGGGTGGCCGTGCCCGCTGGGAAGCGGATCTGCCGCTGCACACTGAACTGGTGTTCTGATCGTAGGGTGAGTGCCAACCAAGGTTGGCACCTACCAGAGCGAACCGCCGTCAACCGGTAGTTGCCAACCTTGGTTGGCACCCACCCGGTCAGGCCATTACATCATCCGCACGCGGAATCGACGGCCCTTGATCTTGCCGGCTTCCAGCTTCGCCACGGCCTTGTTTGCCTGCTCGCGGGCGATCGCCACGTAGGAGCGGGTCGGGAAGATCGCGATCTTGCCGATGAACTTGCTTGACAGGCCGGCGTCACCGGTCAGTGCGCCGAGGATATCGCCCGGGCGCAGCTTGTCGGTCTTGCCGCCATCGATGCGCAGCGTGCGCATCGCCGCCTGCGGCAGTTCGGCCGGGCGCGAAGTCGCCAGCGGCGTTTTCTGCCAGTCCAGCGGCTGACCCATCTGCGCTTCGATCGCTTCGGCACGGGTCTTCTCGCGGCCGGCCACCAGGCTGATCGCCAGGCCACTGGCGCCGGCACGGCCGGTACGGCCCACGCGGTGCTGGTAGCTCTCCACGTCGGTCGGCAGTTCGTAGTTGATCACCGCCGCAAGCTCTTCCACGTCCAGCCCGCGCGCGGCCACGTCGCTGGCCACCAGCACGTTGCAGCTGCGGTTGGCCAGCAGCAGCAGCACTTCCTCGCGGTCGCGCTGCTCCATGTCGCCGTGCAGGGCGAGGGCGGAGAAGCCGAACTGCTGCAGCGAGTTGGCCACTTCGTCCACGTCCTTGCGGGTGTTGCAGAACACCACCGCCGATTCGGGCGTGTACTTCAGCAGCAGGCCGGCCAGTGCCTTCTGGCGGTGGGCCGGTTCCACCTCGCAGAACAGGTGGCGGATCGCGGGCGCCTGGTCGGCACCTTCCACGGTCACTTCCACCGCATCGCGCAGCAGGTCGCGTGCCATGGCACGGATGCTGTCGGGGAAGGTGGCCGAGAACAGCAGGCTCTGGCGATCCTTGTGGGTGCGGCCGGCGATCTCGCGGATCGGCTCCTCGAAGCCCATGTCAAGCATGCGGTCGGCCTCGTCCAGTACCAGCGTGCGCACCGCACCCAGATTCAGCGCGCGCTTGCGCGCCAGTTCCTGCACGCGGCCGGGGGTGCCGACCACCACGTGTGGGTCGTGGCCTTCCAGCGACGCCAGCTGCGGGCCAAGCGGCACACCGCCCACCAGCAGCAGCAGCTTCAGGTTGGGAATGCCGGTGGCCAGCTTGCGGATCTGCTTGCCGACCTGGTCGGCAAGTTCGCGGGTCGGGCACAGCACCAGCGCCTGCACGCGGATCAGGCTGGGGTCGATGGACTGCAGCAGGCCCAGGCCGAAGGCGGCGGTCTTGCCGCTGCCGGTCGGCGCCTGTGCGATCACATCACGGCCTTCGAGGATGGCCGGCAGGCTCTGCGCCTGCACAGGGGTGAGGGTGGTGTAGCCGAGGGCATCCAGGCCGGGCTGCAGGGCCGGGCTCAGCGGCAGGGTCGAGAAGTCAGTCATGGCGCATTGTACCCGTCCGCGCGGCAGCTCCCGTCCTGGGGCCTTCATCCATGTGGATGCCGACCTGGGTCGGCACGCTCCTGCTCAGCCCAGCACCGCCAGCACGCCCTGGTGGATCGCCAGCCCACCGAACAGCAGCCAGGCGAACAGGATCAGCGCCAGCAGCAGCGGCTTCAGCCCAGCCTGGCGCAGCGCCGAGACGTGGGTGGTCAGGCCGAGTGCGGCCATCGCCATGGCCAGCAGCACAGTATCCAGCTGCACCAGCCCGGCCTGCAGGCCGGCCGGCAGCAGGTGCAGCGAGTTGAACCCGGCCACCGCCACGAAGCCAAACGCGAACCACGGCACCACGATGCGCGCCTTGCTGCCATCAGCGCTGGCCTTGCCGCCACGCGCCAGCCACAGCGACAGTGCGACCAGGAACGGCGCCAGCAGCATCACCCGCACCATCTTGGTGATCACCGCGGTATCGGCCGCCGCTTCGCTGACCGCGCGGCCCGCGGCCACCACCTGGGCCACTTCGTGCACCGTCGCGCCAGTGAACAGGCCGTACTGGCGCGCGTCCATCGCCAGCCAGCCATGCGACTGCATCAGTGCATACAGGGCGGGATACAGGAACATCGCCAGCGTGCCGAACACCACCACCGTCGACACTGCGACGGTGACCTGCGCCGTACGGCCGCGCACCACCGGCTCGGCAGCCATCACCGCCGCCGCGCCGCAGATTGCGCTGCCGGCACCGATCAGCATTGCCGCCTCGCGCTCCATCCTGAAAACACGCACGCCCAGCCAGCAGGCCAGGCCGAAGGTGCTGGCGACCACCAGCACGTCCATCAGCACACCGGTTACGCCCACATGGCCGATGTCCTGGAAGGTCAGGCGCAGGCCGTACAGCACGATGCCGGCACGCAGCAGCCAGTGTTTGGAAAAGCCGACGCCGGCCGCGCTGCTCGGCGCCAGCCGCGGGTAGAGGGTGTTGCCGACCACGATGCCGGCGACGATGGCCACGGTCAGCGCGCTCAGGCCGTGCGCCTGCAGCCACGGAAGCTCGGCCAGGTATAGCGAGGCCGCCGCGATCAGGCCCACCAGCAAAAGGCCGGGCAGGCGCGGTTGCCAGCGCTGGCGCAGGGCGGGCAGGGACCAGGGGGAGAGGGCAGGGACATTCATGACGTGGACGGGGCTGAAGTGATGGCGCCAGCGTGCGCCAGTGTGATTGACCTGTAAAACGAATAATATTGGTGTAATCTACCTATCAAGCGGGTAATTGCCATGCGCCTGACCTTGCGCCAGCTGCAGGTCTTCGTCGCCATCGCCGACCACGGCAGCACCACCGCCGCCGGTCAGGCCATCGCGCTCTCGCAGTCGGCCAGCAGTGCCGCCCTGCAGGAGCTGGAGGCACATTTCGGCACCCCGCTGTTCGATCGCATCGGCCGTCGCCTGGCCCTGAACGGGCACGGCCGAGCGTTGCTGGAGCCGGCGCGCGCGCTGCTGGTCAATGCCGCCGACCTGGAGCGGCAGCTGGCCGCGGGCGGCGACCCGGCACAGGGCGCACCGCTGCGGCTGGTGCTGGCCGCCAGTACCACCATCGGCAACTACCTGCTGCCACCGCGCATCGCCCAGTTGCTGCGGCAGGCGCCGCAGGCCGAGGTCGACCTGCGCATCGACAACAGTGCCGGCGTGGTCGCTGCCGTGCAGCGGCTGGACGTCGATGCGGGCCTGATCGAGGGCCCGTGCCACGAGCGTGGCTTGCAGGTGACCGCCTGGCAGCAGGATCCGTTGGTGATCGTCGCGGCCGCCGACGCCCCGGCGCGATGGAGATTGGATGAACTGCGCAGCGCCCGCTGGCTGCTGCGCGAACCCGGCTCTGGTACCCGCGAGGCGGTCGAACAGGCCCTGCTGCCGCACCTGCGCGGTTTCGCCCAGACCCTGCAGCTGGGCAACACCGAAGCCATCAAGCAGGCCGCGATCGCCGGACTCGGCCTGGCCTGCCTTTCCCGCCACGCGCTGGAAGAGCCGCTGGCTCTCGGCCGCCTGCGCGTGCTGGACACCCCGCTGCCCACCCTGCAGCGTACCCTGTGGCTGGTACGCCACCCGGGGAAGCACTGGTTGCCGGGCTTGCAGGCGTTGCTGGGGGACTTGGGGTAAGCCATCGATTCCCATGTGTCGACCAAGGTCGACACCCACCAGAGCGGAATGCCGTCCCGGCAGATCGCGATGACCCGCCTGCCACCGTAAGCCGCTTTTGACGTTGCTTTGGCTGCGGCCGTTGCCTCTGCGGGTGCCGGGTGCAACCCGGCCGACGCCCCCAACCCGTACAATATCCGGATGCCTCTGATTACTCTGCAGAACGTCGACTTCAGCGTCGGCGGCCCGTTGTTGCTGGAAAAGGCCGAACTGTCGATCGAGCCGGGCGAACGCATCGCCCTGATCGGCCGCAACGGCGCCGGCAAATCCACCCTGCTCAAGCTGCTGTCCGGCGACCACAAGCCCGATGACGGCGAAGTCCGCGTGCAGCAGGGCGTGCGCGTCACCCGCCTGGAGCAGGAAGTGCCGCACGGCGCTGCCGGTTCGGTATTCGACGTCGTCGCCGATGGCCTGGGCGAACTGGGCCAGTGGCTGGCCGAATTCCACCATCTCAGCCATGCCGAAGTATTCGATGGCGAAGCACTCGGCAACGTGCAGGCCAAGATCGACGCCGCCAACGGCTGGGGACTGGACCAGCGCGTCAGCGAAACCCTGACCAAGCTCGACCTCGACGGCGACGCCGAGTTCGGCCGCCTGTCCGGCGGCATGAAGCGCCGCGTGCTGCTGGCGCGCGCGCTGGTGTCGAGCCCGGACGTGCTGCTGCTGGACGAACCGACCAACCACCTCGACATCGAAGCCATCGATTGGCTCGAAGCGTTCCTGAAGGGCTGGAGCGGCAGCGTGGTGTTCGTCACCCATGACCGCCGCTTCCTGCGTGCACTGGCCACCCGCATCGTCGAGATCGACCGCGGCCAGGTCACCAGCTGGCCGGGCGACTGGGCCAACTACGAGCGCCGCCGCGAGGAACGCCTCAACGCGCAGGCGCAGGAAAACGCACGCTTCGACAAGCTGCTGGCGCAGGAAGAAGTCTGGATCCGCCAGGGCATCAAGGCGCGCCGTACCCGTGACGAAGGCCGCGTGCGCCGCCTGAAGGCGATGCGCACCGAACGTTCGCAGCGCCGTGATCTCAGCGGCAACGTCAAGATGGAAGCCGCACAGGGCGTCAGCTCGGGCAAGAAGGTCATCGACGTCAAGGACATTTCGTTCGCCTTCGGCGAGCGCACCATGGTCCGCGATTTCACCACCACCATCCTGCGTGGCGACCGCATCGGCCTGATCGGCCCCAACGGCAGCGGCAAGACCACGCTGCTGAAGCTGCTGCTGGGCGAACTGCAGCCGGCCAAGGGCGAGGTCAACGCGGGCACCAACCTGCAGATCGCCTATTTCGACCAGTACCGTGCGGTGCTGCGCGAAGACTGGAGCGCGATCGAGAACGTGGCCGAAGGCCGCGATTTCCTTGAGTTCAACGGCAAGCGCAAGCACGTGCACGCCTACCTGCAGGACTTCATGTTCACCCCGGAACGCGCGCGTGCGCCGATCACCCGCCTGTCCGGTGGCGAGCGCAACCGCCTGCTGCTGGCCAAGCTGTTCGCGCAGCCGTCCAACCTGCTGGTGATGGACGAACCGACCAACGACCTGGACGTGGAAACCCTGGAACTGCTGGAAGAGCTGCTGGGTGAGTACACCGGCACCCTGCTGCTGGTCAGCCACGACCGTGACTTCATCGACAACGTGGTGACCTCCACGCTGGTGATGGAAGGCGACGGCGTGATCGGTGAGTACGTGGGTGGCTACAGCGACTGGCAGCGCTACGCGGCCAGCATCGCTGCACCTGCCGCGGCCCCGGCAGCCAAGCCGGCGGCAGCTGCACCGGCCGCCACGGCGGCTGCTCCCGCAGCGCCCAAGCGCAAGCTGGCCTACAAGGAAGCGCGCGAACTGGAACAGCTGCCGAAGACCATCGAGAAGCTGGAAGGCGACGTCGAAGGGCTGACCTCGGCGATGAACGACCCGTCGTTCTACACCCGCAGCAGCGCCGAAGTGACCGCGCACACGCAGCAGCTGGCCAAGGTCCAGGCCGAGCTGGATGCCGCGTACGCGCGCTGGGAAGAACTGGAAGGCTGAGCGCCGGTCGGCGCTGCCGGTGGACAATCAGTAGATCCACGCCATGCGTGGATGGCGGCATCAGTGCGGACCAAGGTCCGCACCCACCGGGGGGCCAGCGGTCATTTGACCCCGTGCAGATCCCGCAGCTGGCTCGGCCGGCTGCCGAAGTACGCCGCCAGATCGGCGATGTCCTGATCACTCAGGTCCTTCGCCTGCGGCGTCATCAGCGCATGCTGGCGGTCACCGGCGCGGTAGGCCTGCAGGGCATGCGCCAGGTAGTCACCGTACTGGCCACCCAGCTTCGGATAGGTCGCATCGATCGGCGCATTGCCGTCCGCCCCGTGGCAGTCGATGCAGCTCTGGTTGGTGGCCTTGCCCTTCACCTTGGCGCGGGCTTCGCCGGCGGCCTCGCGGCCTGCAGGCAGGCCGGCCGATGAAGAAGAACCGTGTTCGCCGCTGGCATGGCCCGGGTCGGCGGCGGATTTTTCGCTGTTTTCCACCTGCGACTGCGAACAGGCGGCCAGCAGCAGGGCAACGGACAGGGCGATGGCATGACGCATCGGATGCGCGGCTTTCGACATGGGCGGGCCTTACTTGACGGTGGACAGGTAAACAGAGAGATCGGCGATCTCCTGTTCGCTGAAGCTCATCGACTGCGCCTGCATCGTCGGATGCCGGCGCTTGCCCTGGCGGTACTCGGTCAGGGCCTGGGCCAGGTACTGCTGGGTCTGGCCGCCGATCTTCGGCACCCGGTAACTGGGGTAGGCGTTCTTGTAGCCGGTGATGCCGTGGCACCCCTGGCAGGTGTAGGCCAGGACGCGGCCATTGTCGAAGTTGCCGGTGGGGGCGGCAGGCGCCGCGGCAGCGGCGGGAGCCGGGGCCGGGGCAGGTGTGGCAGGAGCAGGAGCGGGCTGTGCGGCGGCCCCAAGGGGCAGGAGGACGGCCAGAGCGAGACAAGCGGCGAGCGGCTGCGGGCGCATGGTGTCGTTTCCGGGGATTCGGGTCTGGTCGTTCCGGCGTGGGGTACGGAACGCCCCGAGTATAGCCCCAGGTTTCATCTAGCTGAAATGGGGGTGGGCCGACCAGCGGCGTGAAGGCACCATGACCTTTGGGATATGGTGTGGCCGTGAAGTGGTGCATTACTTTGCTACCACACCTGTCCACGCATCCTCCAGGGACCTGACGATGTCGCACCCAACCTTCCTGTCCGGCCGTCGCAGCGGAATCTGCGCTGCCGCACTGCTGATCTCCACCTCCCTGCTGCTGGGCGGTTGCGCCGCAGGGCCCAATTCCGAAGCCAAGGCCGCCGAGACCAAGGAGGAGAAGAAGGTCGATGCGGTCCCGGTTGAAGTGGCGGTGGCCAGCCACCGCGCCGTGGCGGCCAGCTACACCGGCACCGCCGCACTGGAACCGCGCGCCGAATCGCAGGTGGTGGCCAAGACCTCCGGCGTGGCGTTGGCGGTGCTGGTCGAGGAAGGGCAGCGGGTGACCGCCGGCCAGCCGCTGGTGCGGCTGGACCCGGACCGCGCACGCCTGGCCGTTGCACAGAGCGAAGCGCAGATGCGCAAGCTGGAAAACAACTACCAGCGCGCACAGAAGCTGGTTGGCCAGCAGATGGTCAGCGCCGCCGATGTCGACCAGCTGCGCTTTGACCTGGAAAACGTCCGTGCGCAGTACCGCCTGGCCACGCTGGAACTGTCCTATACCACGGTGGTGGCGCCGATCTCCGGCGTCATCGCGTCGCGCTCGATCAAGACCGGCAACTTCGTGCAGATCAACACGCCGATCTTCCGCATCGTCGACAACTCGCGGCTGGAAGCCACGCTCAACGTGCCCGAGCGCGAGCTGGCTACCCTGCGTGCTGGCCAGCCGGTGACGCTGGTTGCCGATGCGCTGCCGGGCCAGAGTTTCACCGGCACCGTCGATCGCATCGCACCGGTGGTCGATTCGGGCAGCGGCACGTTTCGCGTGGTCAGTGCCTTCGACGGTGCCGCGCACGCGCTGCAGCCCGGCATGTTCGGGCGCATCCGCATCGATTACGACCAGCGCGCCGATGCGCTCGTGGTGCCGCGCCTTTCGTTGCTCGACGACGGTGAGCCGGCGGTGTTCCGGGTGCGCGAAGGCAAGGTCGCACGGGTTCCGGTCAAGCTGGGTTACGCCGAGGGCCCGTGGGTGGAGATCCGTGATGGCCTGGCGGCCGGTGATCAGGTGGTCACCGCCGGCAAGGTCGCCCTGCGCGACGGCACCGCGGTGCAGGTGATCGCCGATCCGAAGGCCAAGGCGAAGACGGTCGCAGCGTCCGCCACGCCGGCAGACAAGGCCGGGAGCAAGCAATGACCGCCCCGGGCCACGACCACGGTGCCTCGCCGGCGAGCGACGGCGCCGCCGCCGGCCTGCGCGGCGGCCTGGTGGAATTCGCCACCCGCCGCCGCGTGACCATCGCCATGTGCACGGTCACCCTGCTGCTGTTCGGCCTGATCGCGCTGGGCAACCTCAAGGTCAACCTGCTGCCCGACCTGAGCTACCCGACGCTGACCGTGCGTACCGAGTACACCGGTTCGGCGCCCACCGAAATCGAAACCCTGATCACCCAGCCGGTCGAAGAAGCGGTCGGCGTGGTCAAGAACCTGCGCAAGCTGAAGTCGGTCTCGCGCACCGGCCAGAGCGACGTGGTGCTGGAGTTCGCCTGGGGCACCAACATGGACCAGGCCAGCCTGGAGGTGCGCGACAAGATGGAAGCGCTGAACCTGCCGCTGGAGGCGAAGGCCCCGGTGCTGCTGCGCTTCAATCCGTCCACCGAGCCGATCATGCGCCTGGTGCTGTCGAGCAGGACCGCGCCGGCCAGCGATGCCGATGCGGTCCGCGAGCTGACCGGCCTGCGTCGTTATGCCGATGAAGACCTGAAGAAGAAGCTGGAGCCGGTCTCCGGCGTGGCCGCGGTCAAGGTCGGCGGTGGCCTGGAAGACGAGATCCAGGTCGACATCGACCAGCAGAAGCTGGCCCAGCTGAACCTGCCGATCGACACCGTCATCAAGCGCCTGAAGGACGAGAACATCAACATCTCCGGCGGCCGCCTGGAAGAAGGTTCGCAGCGTTTCCTGGTGCGCACCGTCAACCAGTTCGCCGATCTGGAAGAGATCCGCAACCTGCTGGTCACCACCCAGGGAAGCAATGGCAGCGCGGCTGATTCGGCGCTGCAGCAGATGTTCAACATCGCCGCCTCGACTGGTTCGGCAGCGGCCATCGCGGCGGCCTCGGCGGCGCAGAGCGCATCGTCCGGCGGCGGTTCCAGCGTGGTCGCCAACGGTGTGCCGGTGCGCCTGAAGGACGTGGCCACCGTGCGCCAGGGCTACAAGGAACGCGAAGCGGTGATCCGCCTGGGCGGCAAGGAATCGGTCGAGCTGGCGATCTACAAGGAAGGCGACGCCAACACCGTGTCCACCGCCGAAGCGCTGCGCAAGCGCCTGGAGCAGATCAAGGGCACGTTCCCGGCCGATGTCGAGATGACCACGATCGAGGACCAGTCGCGCTTCATCGAGCACGCCATCGCCGACGTCAAGAAGGACGCGGTGATCGGTGGCCTGCTGGCGATCCTGATCATCTTCCTGTTCCTGCGCGATGGCTGGAGCACGTTCGTGATCAGCCTGTCGCTGCCGGTCTCGATCATCGCCACGTTCTTCTTCATGGGCCAGCTCGGCCTGAGCTTGAACGTGATGTCGCTGGGCGGCCTGGCGCTGGCCACCGGCCTGGTGGTGGATGACTCGATCGTGGTGCTGGAAAGCATCGCCAAGGCCCGCGAGCGCGGCCTGGGCATCCTGCAGGCGGCCATCGCCGGTACCCGCGAAGTGAGCATGGCCGTGGTCGCCTCGACCCTGACCACCATCGCGGTGTTCCTGCCGCTGGTGTTCGTCGACGGCATCGCCGGCCAGCTGTTCCGCGACCAGGCGTTGACCGTGGCGATCGCCATCGCGATCTCGCTGCTGGTGTCGATGACGCTGATCCCGATGCTGAGCTCGCTGAAGGGGCGGCCACCGCTGGCGTTCCCGGAAGAGGCACCGAATGAACCGTGGCAGCCGCAGAACCGCTGGCAGAAGCCGGTCGCGCTGGGCCGTCGTGGCTTCGTCGCGACCGTCCGATGGGGCTTCTATGCGTTGGCCTGGCTGGTGGTACGCCTGTGGCGCGGCGTGGTGGCGGTGGTCGGCCCGGTGATGCGCAAGGCCAGCGATCTGGCGATGAAGCCCTATGCGGGTGCCGAGCGCGGCTATCTGCGCCTGCTGCCAAGCGCGCTGGCCCACCCCGGCAAGGTGCTGGGCGTGGCCACGATCATCTTCGTGGCGACCATGGCACTGGTGCCGATGCTCGGTGCCGACCTGATTCCGCAGCTGGCACAGGACCGTTTCGAAATGACCGTGAAGCTGCCGGCCGGTACGCCGCTGAAGCAGACCGATGCACTGGTGCGCGAGCTGCAGCTGGCGCATGGCAAGGGCGAGGGCGTGGCATCGCTGTACGGCGTCAGCGGCAGCGGCACCCGCCTGGATGCGAGCCCGACCGAAAGCGGCGAGAACATCGGCAAGCTGACCGTGGTGATGGAAGGCGGTGGCAACGCGCGTACCGAAGCGGCCATCACCGAACGCCTGCGCGGCACCATGGGCCAGCATCCGGGCGCCCAGGTCGATTTCGCACGGCCGGCGTTGTTCAGCTTCTCCACGCCGCTGGAAATCGAACTGCGCGGGCAGGACATGGCGACCCTGGAAGTGGCCGGCCAGCGCCTGGCGGCGATGCTGCGCGGCAATGCGCACTACGCCGACGTGAAGTCGACGGTGGAAGAGGGCTTCCCGGAAATCCAGATCCGCTTCGACCAGGAGCGTGCCGGTGCATTGGGCCTGACCACCCGCCAGATCGCCGACGTGGTGGTGAAGAAGGTGCGTGGCGACGTCGCCACCCGCTACAGCTTCCGCGACCGCAAGATCGACGTGCTGGTGCGGGCGCAGGAAGGCGACCGCGCCAGCGTGGAGAGCATCCGTCGCTTGATCGTCAACCCGGGCAGCACGCGCCCGGTCACCCTGGACGCGGTGGCCGATGTGGTCGCCACCACCGGTCCGAGCGAGATCCATCGTGCCGATCAGACACGCGTGGCCGTGGTGTCGGCCAACCTGCGCGACATCGATCTCGGCGCGGCCATGCGCGAAGTGCAGCAGATGGTGGCCGAGCAGCCGCTGGGTGCGGGCGTTGGCCTGCATATCGGCGGCCAGGGCGAGGAACTGGCACAGGCGGCGAAGTCGCTGATCTTTGCCTTCGGCCTGGCGATCTTCCTGGTCTACCTGGTGATGGCTTCGCAGTTCGAATCGCTGCTGCATCCGTTCGTGATCCTGTTCACCATCCCGCTGGCGCTGGTCGGTGCGATCCTCGCGCTGATGCTGACCGGCAAGCCCATTTCGGTGGTGGTGTTCATCGGCCTGATCCTGCTGGTCGGCCTGGTCACCAAGAACGCGATCATCCTGATCGACAAGGTCAACCAGCTGCGCGAGGCCGGCGTGGCCAAGCACGAGGCGCTGGTGGAAGGGGCGCGCTCGCGCCTGCGGCCGATCATCATGACCACCCTGTGCACGCTGTTCGGCTTCCTGCCGCTGGCGGTGGCGATGGGCGAGGGTGCCGAAGTACGCGCGCCGATGGCGATCACCGTGATCGGCGGTCTGCTGGTTTCGACCCTGCTGACCCTGCTGGTGATCCCGGTGGTGTATGACCTGATGGATCGTCGCGGTGATGCGTACTACCGTGAACGCGGCCGCAAGCACGCAGGTGAGATCGAGCCGGGTGCCGCCGGCAGCGCGGCGGGTGCGGAGGAACCGGCATGAGCGTTGCCGAGTTCTCCATCCGCCGTCCGGTCACCACCATCATGTGCTTCGTGTCGCTGGTGGTGATCGGCCTCATTGCTTCGTTCCGGTTGCCGCTGGAAGCGCTGCCGGACATCTCCGCGCCGTTCCTGTTCGTGCAGATTCCTTACACCGGTTCGACCCCGGAGGAAGTGGAGCGGACCATCATCCGCCCGGTCGAGGAATCGCTGGCGACGATGACCGGCATCAAGCGCATGCGCTCGTCGGCGACCTCCGAGGCGGCGCTGATCTTCATCGAGTTCAGTGATTGGGACCGTGATATCGCCATTGCTGCCTCCGATGCCCGCGAGCGCATCGATGCGATCCGCAGCGACCTGCCCGATGACCTGCAGCGCTATAACGTGTTCAAGTGGTCCAGCAGCGACCAGCCGGTCCTGAAGGTGCGCCTGGCCAGTACCACCGACCTGACCACCGCCTATGACATGCTCGACCGCGAGTTCAAGCGGCGCATCGAGCGTATTCCGGGCGTGGCCCGCGTCGATATCACCGGCGCGCCGCCGAACGAGGTGGAGATCGCCATCGATCCGAACCGGCTCAACGCGCACGGGCTGAGCATCAACGAACTGAGCGAGCGCCTGCGCACGCTGAACTTCTCGATCTCGGCAGGGCAGATCGACGACAACGGCCAGCGCGTGCGCGTGCAGCCGGTGGGCGAGATCACCGATCTGCAGGAGATGCGTGACCTGGTGATCAACGCCAAGGGCCTGCGCCTGGGCGACATTGCCGACGTTCGGTTGAAGCCGGCGCGCATGAACTACGGGCGCCGCCTGGACGGCAACCCGGCGGTCGGCCTGGACATCTTCAAGGAGCGCAGTGCCAACCTGGTGGAGGTCTCGCGTGCCGCGCTGGCCGAGGTCGAATCGATCCGTGCCGAGGCGTCGATGCGCGACGTGCAGATCAAGGTGATCGACAACCAGGGCAAGGCGGTGACGTCATCGCTGCTGGAGCTGGCCGAGGCCGGTGCCGTTGGCCTGATCCTGTCGATCACCGTGCTGTTCTTCTTCCTGCGCCACTGGCCTTCGACCCTGATGGTGACGCTGGCGATCCCGATCTGCTTCACCATCACCCTGGGTTTCATGTACTTCGTCGGGGTGACGCTGAACATCCTGACCATGATGGGCCTGCTGCTGGCGGTGGGCATGCTGGTCGACAACGCCGTGGTGGTGGTGGAGAGCATCTACCAGGAGCGCGAGCGCATGCCGGGGCAGCCGCGGCTGGCTTCGATCATCGGTACCCGCAACGTGGCCATCGCGCTCAGCGCGGGCACGTTGTGCCACTGCATCGTGTTCGTGCCGAACCTGTTCGGCGAGACCAACAACATCAGCATCTTCATGTCGCAGATCGCGATCACCATCTCGGTCTCGCTGCTGGCTTCGTGGCTGGTTGCGGTCAGCCTGATCCCGATGCTGTCCGCGCGCATGGCCACGCCCAAACTGGTGCACTCGCAGACCGGCATGATCGCGCGGCTGCAGCGACGCTACGCCACGCTGCTGGACTGGTCGCTGCACCATCGCGGCTGGAGCCTGCTCGGCATCATGCTGGTGGTCCTGGTCAGCCTGGTGCCGATGAAGCTGACCAAGATCGACATGTTCGGCGGTGATGGTGGCAAGGACATCTTCATCGGCTACATGTGGAAGGGCGCCTACACCTATCGGCAGATGTCCGATGAAGTGGCACGGGTGGAGAACTGGATCGACCAGAACCGCGAGCGCCTGCATGTGAAGCAGGTGTACTCCTGGTACAGCGAGCAGGAAGGCAGCTCGACCGTGGTCACCCTGGACGAGAAGTACGCCAAGGACATCAAGGCGCTGCAGGAAGAGCTGCGCAAGGGCCTGCCCAAGTCCGCCCGCACCGACTACTTCGTCGGCAACCAGGGCGGCGACGGTGGCGGCGGTGGCAACCAGGGCGTGCAGGTGCAGCTGGTCGGCGACTCCAGTTCGATGCTGCAGGAGATCGGCCAGGAAGTGGTGCCGCTGCTGGCCCAGCGTGCCGAGCTGCGCGACGTGCGCATCGACAACGGCGAGAAGGGCGGTGAACTGAAGGTGCGCGTCGATCGTGAGCGTGCCGCGGCATTCGGCTTCAATGCCGAGCAGGTGGCCAGCTTCGTCGGCCTGGCGCTGCGTGGCGCACCGATGCGCGAGTTCCGCCGCGGCGACAACGAGGTGCCGGTGTGGGTGCGCTTCGCCGGTGCCGAGCAGAGCAGCCCGGAAGACCTGGCCGGCTTCAGCGTGCGCACCGGTGATGGCCGCAGCGTGCCGCTGCTGAGCCTGGTCACCGTCGATGTCGGTTCGTCCGCCACCCAGATCGGCCGTACCAACCGCCAGACCACGCTGACCATCAAGGCCAACCTGGCCGAGAAGGTCACCGCGCCGGATGGCCGCAAGGCGATGGAATCGGTGCTCAAGCCGATGAACTTCCCGGCCGGCTATGGCTTCACCTTCGACGGCGGCGACTACGGCAACGACGACGAGGCGATGCAGCAGATGGTGTTCAACCTGCTCATCGCACTGGTGATGATCTACGTGGTGATGGCGGCGGTATTCGAATCGCTGCTGTTCCCGGCGGCGATCATGAGCGGCGTGCTGTTCTCGATCTTCGGTGTGTTCTGGCTGTTCTGGATCACCGGCACCTCGTTCGGAATCATGTCCTTCATCGGCATCCTGGTGCTCATGGGCGTGGTGGTGAACAACGGCATCGTGATGATCGAGCACATCAACAACCTGCGGCGCGGCGGCATGGGCCGCACCCAGGCGCTGGTGGAAGGCTCACGCGAGCGCCTGCGCCCGATCATGATGACCATGGGCACGGCGATCCTGGCGATGGTGCCGATCTCGCTGACCAATACGCAGATGTTCGGCAATGGCCCGGAGTACGCGCCGATGGCGCGCGCGATCGCCGGGGGCCTGGCGTTCTCGACCGTGGTCAGCCTGCTGTTCCTGCCGACCATCTACGCAGTGCTGGACGACCTGCGCAGTGCGGTTACGCGACTGATCCGTCGTGCGCGCGGTCTGGAGGTCGTGGCGGGTACCCCGGTGTAGGGGTCGAGCTTGCTCGACCGTAAGCAGCGACAACGTATTGTGGTGTGGGGGAGGCCGGTCGTAGTGGGGCGGCCTCCCCCTTTTTTCGTTCGCCGCGTCCGTTTGCCTTCTGTAGAGCCGAGCCATGCTCGGCTGCCTTTCGCCGCGTCGCGGCGCCGGG
>NZ_JAPTFX010000119.1:0-15336 GCF_030985895.1 Stenotrophomonas sp. Sm6012
ATCCACACAGGTGCCGGCCAGCGGCCGGCACGACCGATCACGTGGGCATCTCCACGTCGTCGCGCTGCTCCTGCATAATCGGGGCATGAGTGTCCTGCGCTTCGACAATGTCAGCAAACAGTACGCCGGTGGCCACGAGGCGCTGATCGATGTCAGCTTCGAGGTCGCGCCGGGCGAGATGCTGTTCGTCACCGGCCATTCCGGTGCGGGCAAGAGCACCCTGCTCAAGTTGATCCACCTCGACGAGCGGCCCAGCCGCGGCGCGGTGGTGTTCGACGAGCGCAACCTGCTGAAGGTGCGCGGCGGCGACGTGCCACGCCACCGTCGCGCCGTCGGTGCGGTCTACCAGGACCATCGGCTGCTGATGGATCGGTCGATCGCCGAGAACGTGGCGCTGCCGCTGATCCTGCGCGGTACCCGCCGCGGCGACATCAGCAAGCGCGTGCGCTCGGTGCTCGAACGGATGGGCCTGGGCCATCGCGAAAAGGCGCTGCCCTCGCAGCTGTCGGCCGGCGAGCAGCAGCGCGTCGGCATTGCCCGCGCCATCGTCGGCGAGCCCAAGCTGCTGGTGGCCGACGAGCCCACCGGCAACCTCGACCCGACCCTGGCGGCGGAGATCATGGCCCTGTTCGCCGAGCTGCCGTCGCGCGGCACCAGCGTGCTGGTGGTCAGCCATGACCTGCCGCTGCTGCGCCGCATGCGCAAGCGCGTGCTGATCCTCGACCACGGCCGGCTGGCGGACGACATCTCGCCGCAGGACCTGGCGGAGTAACGCATGGCGAAGAACGAAAACAGCGAAGCCGCCGCCCCCTCGCGGGTGGGCGTCTGGTTCCAGCACCACGTGCACAGCGTGGTGTTCAGCCTGGGCCGCGCCTGCCGCAAGCCGTGGGCGACGCTGCTGACGGTGATGGTCATGGCGCTGGCGCTGGCCCTGCCACTGGGCCTGTCGATCGCACTGGACAACCTCAAGCAGTTCGCCGGCAGCGTGCAGCAGTCGCGCGATATCAATGTGTTCCTGAAGGGCAATGTCGATGGCCCCGGCGCGCTGCGCCTGGCCGGCCAGCTGCGCGACCGCGACGATGTCGCCGAAGTGAATGTGCGCACGCCCGAACAGGGCCTGCAGGAACTGCGCGATGCCGGCCTGGGCGAGGCGATCGACGCGCTCAACGACAACCCGCTGCCCTCGCTGCTGGTGATCACCCCGGGCCAGGGCAAGGACGATGCGCGCCTGGCACGTGCGCTGGAAAGCCTGCCCGAGGCCGACCTGGTGCAGCACGATGCGCTGTGGCGCCAGCGCCTGGATGCCTGGCTGGCGTTCGGCGCACGGCTGGTACAGGTGCTGTCGGTGCTGCTCGGCGCCGGCGCCGCGCTGGTGGTCGGCAACACCGTGCGCCTGGATATCCAGGCCCGCCGCGAAGAGATCGGCGTGCTGCAGCTGCTTGGCGCCAGCGACGGCTTCATCCGCCGCCCGTTCCTGTACCTGGGCGCCTGGTACGGCCTCGGTGCCGGCGCGGTGGCGCTGGCCCTGATCGCCGCCGCCGGTGCCGCGCTGCGCGTGCCGCTGGCCGAACTCTCGCGCAGCTACGGCAGCCCGTTCGTGCTGCACGGCCTGGACCTGCTGCATGGGGGCCTGGTCCTGCTCGGCACGCTGCTGCTGGGCTGGCTGGGGGCCTGGCTGGTGACGGGCCACTTCCTCCGCCAGACCCGTCCGACCGACACCTGAGACCGGCATGCAACCGCAAGCGCTGAAGCACCTTGATGGGCCCGCGACGCGGGTGATGGTGGTCGATGGCTCGAAGCTGGTGCGCAAGCTGATTGCCGACGTCCTGACCCGTGAGCTTCCGGGCGTGGAGGTGATCGGCTGCGACAGCATCGAGGATGCGCAGCAGGCGCTGGCGCAGGGCCCGGTGGACCTGGTGACCACGTCGCTGACCCTCCGCGATGGAGATGGCCTGGCGCTGGCGCGGATGGTCCGCGATGCCGTGGGCCAGGCCTATGTGCCGGTGATCGTGGTGTCCGGCGACGCCCAGCAGCACCTGGAGCAGCGCCGCTTCACCGAGTACGTCACCGACTATTTCGACAAGGCGCTGGGCCACGAGGCACTGGCGACCTTCATCCGCGGCTACGTGCAGCCGCAGACGATTCCCGGTGCGACCATCCTCTACATCGAGGACAGCCGCGTGGTGGCCGAGGCCACCAAGCGCATGCTCGAACGCCAGCAGTTGAACGTGCTGCACGTGGTCAGCGCCGAAGAGGCGTTCACCCTGCTCACCGCCGAGTCGCTGGGCCGCAGCCGCCACCGCATCGACCTGGTGCTGACCGACGTCACCCTCAAGGGTGAACTGAGTGGCCGCGACGTGGTGCAGCGCGTGCGCGTGGACTTCGGCTACGGCAAGCGCCGCCTGCCGGTGCTGGTGATGACCGGTGACGGCAATCCGCACAACCAGACCGGGCTGCTGCAGTCCGGCGCCAACGACCTGGTGCTCAAGCCGATCGAAGAACGGCTGCTGGTCACCAAGGTGCTGTTCCAGCTGCGCCTGGCCCGATTGAACGATGGACCCCTGATTCGATGATGGATGAAGTAGCCGACACCCCGACGATCCAGCTGGAACCGAGCTGGAAGCAGCACGTCGGTGATTACCTGCTGCAACCGCAGATGCGCGAGCTGTCCAGTTTCCTGCGCCAGCGCAAGGCGAGTGGTGCCGCGGTATTCCCGCCCGGCCCGCAGATCTTCGCCGCGTTCGACGCCACGCCGTTCGAGCAGGTGAAGGTGGTCATCCTCGGCCAGGACCCGTATCACGGCCGCGGCCAGGCCCATGGCCTGAGCTTCTCGGTGCCGCCGGGCGTGCCGGTGCCGCCGTCGCTGCTGAACATCTACAAAGAGATCGAGAGCGATCTCGGTATCCCGCGTCCGGACCACGGCTGCCTGATCCCGTGGGCGCAGCGCGGCGTGCTGCTGCTCAATGCGGTGCTGACGGTGGAAGAGGGCAAGGCCGGCGCGCACCAGGGGCGGGGCTGGGAAGGCTTCACCGATCATGTGGTGGACGTGCTCAACCGCGAACGCGAAGGCCTGGTGTTCATGCTCTGGGGCGCCTATGCGCAGCAGAAGGGCAAGGTCATCGACACCCGCCGCCATCGCGTGCTGAAGTCGCCGCATCCGTCGCCGTTGTCGGCCCACCGCGGCTTCCTCGGCTGCCGGCATTTCTCGATGGCCAACGAGTACCTGCAGCGCCGCGGCCAGGCCCCGATCGACTGGTCGCTGCCGCCCCGTTCGGCGCTTTGAGCGCCCGCGGGCGGCTGGGCCTGAACACCGGGCAACGTGCCCGGTCCTGAATGGGCCTCCGGGACGGCCCGTTCAGCTCCGCTTGACCGGAATCGGCCGGCTTCCGGTAGGTAATTACTTGAATTCCAAGGGATTGTGAATCCCGAAAAGCGCGCTCGCCACTGTCATCAAATCGCGCTACGGTAGGGCTCTGTTTGGGACCAGTGTTGCATCAATAGGATGCTGGAACTTTTTCCTCCTTTAGCAGTCCAAATCCCGGACTGCTAAGATGGGTGCCTATGAGCCAGAACACCTCTACTGCCCTTGTGGCAAACAATCTCCCGATTCCCAGTGCGCTCGGTTCGCTGGACGCCTACATCGGTGCCGTGCACCAGATCCCGGTGCTGTCGGTCGATGACGAACAGGACCTGGCCCGTCGCTTCCGCGACGGCAACGATCTGGACGCCGCCCGCGAGCTGGTGCATTCGCACCTGCGCTTCGTGGTGCACGTGGCCCGCGGTTACAACGGCTACGGCCTTGCGCTGGGCGACCTGATCCAGGAAGGCAACATCGGCCTGATGAAGGCGGTCAAGCGCTTCGACCCGGACATGGGCGTGCGCCTGGTGTCCTTCGCCGTGCACTGGATCCGTGCCGAGATGCACGAGTTCATCCTGAAGAACTGGCGCATCGTGAAGGTCGCCACGACCAAGGCGCAGCGCAAACTGTTCTTCAACCTGCGCAAGTCGAAGACGCGCCTGGGCTGGATGAACGCGGCTGAAGTCAGCGCCGTGGCCAAGGACCTGAACGTGTCCGAGCGTGAGGTCATGGAAATGGAATCGCGCCTGTCCGGTCGCGATATCGGTTTCGATGCACCGACCGACGAGGACAACGAGCACGCGCCGCCGTCGCCGGCCGCGTTCCTGGTTGCCAACGACGAAGACCCGTCGATGGCCTACGAACGTGCCGACAGCGAAGACAACCAGATGCAGCTGCTGCGCGAAGGGCTGGCCGAGCTGGATGCCCGCTCGCGCGACATCATCCGCCGCCGCTGGCTGGATGCCGACAGCAAGGTGACGCTGCAGGAACTGGCCGACGAGTACGGCGTGTCGGCCGAGCGCATCCGCCAGGTTGAAGCGAACGCGCTGAAGAAGATGAAGGCGCTGTTCACCGCGTAAAGCGCGGGTGGCGTTGGAATGCAGAAAGGCCCGGCACTGCCGGGCCTTTCACGTTTGTGGGGCTCATCCACGCCATGCGTGGATGCCCGACGCCAGGACGGTGATTGCGCCGACCGGGTCCTGCGCTGGATCCTGATGTTCACGCCGTACCACCAGGTGGCACGGTATGATCATGCCACGCATTTTCCGCACCCGAAGTTTCAACCGCAGCATGCGCAGGACCGTGCTGCCTGACGCTGCCTTGTGTCAGTCGATAAGGGAAATGGAAGCGGGTCTGGTGGATGCAGATCTTGGCGGAGGCCTCTTCAAGAAGCGCGTCGCGTTGCCGGGACGAGGAAAGCGCGGAAGCGCTCGAACCATCGTCGCAACACAGCGAGGCGGGCATTGGTTCTTTCTTTTCGGGTATGAAAAGAACGAACGCGCCGCAATCACGAATGCGGAACGAGATGCACTGCAGTTGTATGCATCGGAGTTCCTGAAAATGAGTCCGGCACAGCTGAAGCGTGCCGTGGAGTACGGGGATCTACAGGAGATCTGCCATGGCAAAGGCCCCTGAGCGAAGGCGCGCAAAAAGTTTACTGCTTGAGGCGGTGCACGATGCGGCCGTGAGTCTGCATGCGCACGGCTTCATCGACAAACGTCGGTTGAGCAGCTACGAGGCGCTGTGCCTTGAGCCTGTTCCCGAATACAGCAGTGCCCAGATCCGTGCGCTGCGTACATCGTTGCAGCTCAGCCAGCCAGTGTTTGCCGGGGTGCTGAACACAAGCGTCTCCACGGTGCGCAGTTGGGAGCAAGGCGAGAAGAAGCCCAGCGGGCCCTCACTGAAATTGTTGAACCTGATTGATCGGAAGGGACTCGAAGCAGTCCTGTAAAGCAAGGGCCCGGCATTGCCGGGCCCGTTCGTTTCGGCGCTATTCAATCCACGCCATGCGTGGATGTCCCGATGCCGTGACTGCCTCAGCCCTCGCGTGCGATCGCGCGCCAGCCGATGTCGTTGCGGTGGAACTCGTTCGCCCACGTCACCTTGGCCACGCCGGCATAGGCGTTGGTCTGTGCGTCGCGCACGCTGTCGCCCAGCGCCGCCACGCACAGCACGCGACCGCCGGCACTGAGCACCTGGCCCTGCGCGTCCAGCGTGGTGCCGGCATGGAACACCTTGGCACTGGCCGGCACGTCGTCCAGGCCGGAAATCACATCACCGGTGATCGGCGATTCCGGGTACGGCCTGGCGGCCAGCACCACGCCCAGCGACGGCCGTGCATCCCACTGTGCCTCGATCTGGTCCAGGCGGCCGTCGATGGCCGCTTCCACCAGCTCCACCAGGTCCGACTGCAGGCGCAACATCACCGGCTGGGTTTCCGGGTCGCCGAAGCGCACGTTGAACTCGATCACCTTCGGCGCGCCGCTGGCATCGATCATCAGGCCGGCATAGAGGAAGCCGGTGAACGGGATGCCGTCGGCGATCATGCCCTGCACGGTCGGGTTCACCACCTCGCGCATCACGCGCGCGTGTACCTCCGGGGTGACCACCGGGGCCGGCGAGTACGCACCCATGCCGCCGGTGTTCGGACCGGTGTCGCCGTCGCCGACACGCTTGTGGTCCTGCGAGGTGGCCATCGGCAGCGCATGCACGCCGTCCACCATCGAAATGAAGCTGGCCTCCTCGCCATCGAGGAATTCCTCGATGACCACACGTGCACCGGCATCGCCGAACGCATTGCCCGACAGCATGTCACGCACCGCGTCTTCGGCTTCGGCCAGCGTCATTGCCACGATCACGCCCTTGCCGGCGGCCAGGCCATCGGCCTTGACCACGATCGGTGCGCCCTTCTCACGGATGTAGGCCAGCGCCGCGTCCACCTCGGTGTGCACGGCATAGAACGCGGTGGGGATGTCGTGGCGGGCCAGGAAATCCTTGGCGTAGGCCTTGCTGCCTTCCAACTGCGCGGCGGCAGCGGTCGGCCCGAAGATGCGCAGGCCGGCGGCACGGAAGCGGTCGACCACGCCGGCCACCAGCGGCACTTCCGGGCCGACCACGGTCAGCGCCACGCCTTCAGCCTGGGCCAGTGCGAGCAGGCCATCAATATCGGTGACCTTCACCGCGACGTTGCGGCACTTGTCTTCGCTGGCGGTGCCGGCGTTGCCGGGCGCCACGATCACTTCGGTGACACGGGAGGACTGGGCCAGCTTCCATGCCAGGGCGTGTTCGCGGCCGCCAGAGCCGATGACAAGTACGTTCATCACGAGATTCCAGATTGCGTGGGAAGGGAAGATCGGTATCCCCGGCGGTGCGCGTGGTTCACTCGCAGCCTTCGCGTCGAAGCGCTTCGGGGAAGGAATAGGTCCAGGTCTTGCTGTCCAGGCTGAAGCGGTGCTGCTGCCGGACCGGTTTGCCGCCACAGGTGGTGCCGGCCTCCTCGATCAGCAGCGGCCAGGTGCGCGCGCTGCGGTCACTGTCGTCGAAACGCAGTGCGAAATCGATGCTGAAGCGGCGGCTGCGGCAGTCTTCCGCGGTTTCAGCATCGGCATTGGCGTCGACGGTGTCGCACTCGTACTGGGCGTCATTGTCGATATGGCTGCGTAGGCTGCCACTGGCGACCAGGCCGTTCGGGCCCGGCAGGACCAGCGATTGCGAGAGCAGCGAGAAGCCCTGGCCGAACCAGCCGTCCTCGACGCGGAAGCCATAGAAATCACTGCCGGCGCGGATGACGCTGGCGGTGCCGGGTTGGCCGCCGCTGCCGAAGCGCCCGCCGGTCAGTTCGCTGGCCACTTCGAAGCCATCATCCTTCGGGCGCAGAACGAAGAAGTCGATGGTGCCCGGGTCGATGTGCGCACCGTCGGGCAGTGCGCCACAGACCGCCAGCAGCTGCTGCCAGTGGTCACCGCTGACCACCGGCTGCTCGGCACAGACCTGCCACTCCATCGCATGGGTGTCGACATCGTCGGTCCAGCTGCCGCGCCATTCACCGGAGAGCTTGGCGTTGCTGCCGTAACGCTGGACCAGGAAGGCCTGCAGTCGTGCGGTGCGGCTGACCTGCTGTGCCGGTGAGGCGGGGGCCACCGAAGGCGCATCCACCTTCGGCGCCACGCTGGGCTCGCCCGCAGGCTTGCAGCCCGCCAGTACGGCCGCACCCGCGAGGGCGAGGGCGGCCAGCGATGTCATCGAAACTGCGGACATCCGTGTCGCTCCAGGATCAGTGGCGGAAGTGGCGCACGCCGGTGAACACCATGGCCAGACCATGTTCGTCGGCGGCGGCGATCACTTCGGCATCGCGCATCGAACCGCCCGGCTGGATGACCGCCTTGATGCCAGCGGCAGCGGCGGCGTCGATGCCGTCGCGGAACGGGAAGAACGCGTCGGAGGCCATCACCGAGCCCTCGACCACCAGGTTCGCATCGGCGGCCTTGATGCCGGCGATGCGCGCCGAGTACACACGGCTCATCTGGCCGGCACCCACGCCGATCGTGCGGTTGTCCTTGGCATAGACGATCGCGTTGGACTTCACGAACTTGGCCACCTTCCAGGCGAACAGCAGGTCGGTGAACTGCTTGTCGGTCGGCGCCAGTTTGCTGACCACCTTCAGTTCGTCACGGGTCATGCCGCGGTTGTCCGAGGACTGCAGCAACAGGCCCGAGCCGACGCGCTTGCTGTCGAAGTTGTTCAGGCCATCGCCGTGCGGGATGCGCAGCACGCGCACGTTGGCCTTCTTCTGCGCGTATTCCAGCGCGGCCGGCTCGTAGTCCGGGGCAATCAGCACTTCGACGAACTGGCGGTCCAGGATCACCTTGGCGGTGGCGGCGTCCAGTGGCTTGTTGAAGGCGATGATGCCGCCGAAGGCGCTGGTCGGGTCGGTGGCGTAGGCCAGCTCGTAGGCATCGCCGTTGCCGGCACCGACGGCCACGCCGCACGGGTTGGCGTGCTTGACGATGACACAGGCCGGCGCGTCGAACTGGCGCACGCATTCCCACGCCGCATCGGCATCGGCCAGGTTGTTGTAGCTCAGTTCCTTGCCCTGCAGCTGCTGGAACGTGGCCAGCGTGCCCGGCACCGGGTACAGGTCGCGGTAGAACGCGCCGCTCTGGTGCGGGTTTTCGCCGTAGCGCAGGTCCATCACCTTCACGAAAGTGGAGTTCATCTGCGCCGGGTACTCGGCACGCGCCGGTACCGCGGCGTCGGTGGCGGTGACCGCCGACAGGTAGTTGCTGATTGCCGCGTCGTACTGGGCGACGCGGTTGAAGGCGGCCACCGAGAACGCGAAGCGGGTGGCGGCGCTCAGCTGGCCGTCGTTGGCCTCCAGCGAGGCCAGCAGTTCGGCGTACTGCGACGGGTCGGTGGCCACCGCCACGCGGGCGAAGTTCTTGGCGGCCGAACGCAGCATCGCCGGGCCGCCGATGTCGATGTTCTCGACCGCGTCGGCCAGGGTGCAGTCGCCCTTGGCGGTGACCGACTCGAACGGATAGAGGTTCAGCACCAGCAGGTCGATGGCGCCGATGCCGTGCTCGGCCATCACCGCATCATCCAGGCCGGAACGGCCGAGCAGGCCGCCGTGCACCATCGGGTGCAGGGTCTTGACCCGGCCGTCCATCATCTCCGGGAAGCCAGTAACGTCGGCCAAGTCCTTGACGGCCAGGCCCATGTCGCGAATGGCCTTGGCGGTGCCGCCGGTGGACAGCAGCTCCACGCCGCGTGCAGCCAGCGCAGTGGCCAGCTCGGCCAGGCCGGTCTTGTCGGAAACGGAGAGGAGGGCCCGACGGACGGGCAACAGATCAGCAGTCATGGGACAGAATCGGCAGCGGAGCGGGGCCGATATTGTAGGCGGTGGGGGCCGGTGGCGGGCGCTGGCGGGCAAAATCGGCTGGCGCCGACGGCCCTGCGGCCGCCTTCAGCACAGCCTGGCCGGGGCGGTCCGCAAGCATTTCGATGGGGGGCGCTGCCGCAATCGGGTAGGCTGTGCCGGAACTGCCAAGGATCAGCGGGTTCGGATCGTGTCGATCTATGCATTGAAGGGACGTTTCCAGGACCTGTTGCGTCCAGCCGTACGCGGCCTGTACCGCATGGGGGTCACTGCCAACGCGGTGACCGTGGCCGCCGCCGTGGTCTCGCTGCTGGTGGCCGCCGCGGTGTGGTGCTGCGCCCCGGCCCAGCCGCTGCTGTACCTGCTGCTGCCGCTGTGGATGCTGCTGCGCATGGCGCTCAACGCGGTGGACGGCATGCTGGCCCGCGAGTTCGGCCAGCAGTCGCGGCTGGGCGCCTATCTGAATGAGTTGTGCGACGTGATTGCCGATGCCGCGCTGTACCTGGGCCTGCTCAGCGTGCCGGGCGTGCGCCCGGAAGCGCTGTGGCTGCTGGCCTGGACGGCGGCGCTGAGCGAGTACGCCGGCGTGCTGGGGCTGATGGTCGGTGCCAGCCGCCGCTACGACGGCCCGATGGGCAAGAGCGACCGCGCGTTCGTGATCGGTGCGCTGGGCCTGCTGCTGGCGTTTGAGTGGGTTGGCGCGATGACGGTCACTGGCGTGGCTGCGGCCATGGCGGCGCTGTGCATGCTGACCATGATCAACCGCGTCCGTCGCGGACTGCGGGAAGCCGCGGTTTCGCCGAATTAATCAAGCAGATACAAAAAGACAATCAGGAGATTGCATGCGTCAGGCGCAGGAACGGGAATTCCACAGCTTCGACCAGGTACCGCTGTTCTACCGGTACTGGGCGGCCACCACCGCAACGCCGGCCAGCAAGGCCATCGTGCTGCTGCACCGCGGCCACGAGCACTCCGGGCGCGTCACCCACCTGGTCGATGAGCTGGACCTGCCCGACACCGCCTTCTTCGCCTGGGATGCGCGCGGTAACGGCCGTTCGCCGGGTGCGCGTGGCGATGCACCGGGCTTCCCGGCGCTTGTGCGCGATCTGGACAGCTTCATCGCCCATATCGGTGCCGAGCACGGCATCGCGGTGGAAGACATCGTGGTGATCGCGCAGAGCGTGGGTGCGGTGGTCGCCGCCACCTGGGTGCACGACTATGCGCCGCGCCTGCGCGCGCTGGTGATGGCCTCGCCGGCGTTCAAGGTGAAGTTGTACGTGCCGTTCGCTCGCCCGGGCCTGGCGTTGATGCAGAAGCTGCGCGGCAACTTCTTCGTCAACAGCTACGTCAAGCCGCAATGGCTGACCCACGACCCGGCGCGGGTGCAGAGCTACCGCACCGATCCGCTGATCACCCGACCGATCTCGGTGCGCGTGCTGCTGGGCCTGTACGAGGCCGCCGACCGCATCGTGGCCGATGCACAGGCGATCAGCGTGCCGGTGCAGCTGCTGGTGTCCGGTTCGGATTTCGTCGTTCATCGCGGCCCGCAGGATCGCTTCTACGAGCGGCTGTCCAGCCCGGTCAAGGAGCGCGTGCACCTGCCGGGCTTCTTCCACGACACGCTGGGCGAGCGCGATCGGGCGCCTGCGCTGGCACGCATCCGCAGCTTCATCCAGGCGCGTTTCGCCGAGCCACTGCGCGAGCTGTCGCGACGCGATGCGCACCGCCATGGGCCGACCTTCGAGGAATCGGAAATCCTGGCGTGGCCGCCAGAGCGCAACAGCCTGGCCGACCTGCGCTGGCGCGTGGTACGCGGTGGCCTGCGTTTCGGCGGCACGCTGTCCGAAGGCATCGCGCTGGGCCTGCAGACCGGTTTCGATTCGGGCAGCACGCTCGACTACATCTACCGCGACGAAGCCCGTGGCAAGGGCCCGCTGGGGCGCATGGTCGATCGCAACTATCTGGATGCGATCGGCTGGCGCGGCATCCGCGTGCGTGGCCAGCACCTGCAGGAACTGCTGCGCGATGCTGCGCAGCGCCTGCGCGGGCAGGGGGTGCCGGTACGCGTGCTGGACGTGGCCGCCGGCCACGGCCGCTACGTGCTGGAAGCGCTGGGCCAGGGCGAACAGCGCGCCGATCGCATCGTGCTGCGTGATTTCAGCGACCTGAATGTCACCCAGGGCCAGGCACTGATCGACCGCTTGGGGGCGGCCGACATCGCCCGCTTCGAGCAGGGCGATGCGTTCGATCCGGCGCAGCTGGCCAGGGTGGACCCGGCGCCGACGCTGGCGGTGGTGTCGGGCCTGTACGAACTGTTCCCCGACAACGATGCGGTGTTGCGCTCGCTGCAGGGCATCGCCGCGACGGTGCCGGTGGGCGGCTACCTGGCCTACACCGGCCAGCCCTGGCACCCGCAGCTGGAGTTCATCGCCCGCGCGCTGACCAGCCACCGCGGTGGCGCAGCGTGGGTGATGCGGCGTCGTACCCAGCAGGAGATGGACGAGCTGGTACGCCTGGCCGGGTTCGAGAAGGTGGCGCAGCGCATTGATGACTTCGGCATCTTCACCGTGTCGCTGGCACGCCGGACTGCATGATGGCGACGCTCGCCGCCAGCCCGCTGGTTGCGGAGGGGCGCCCCTGGCGGCGCGCCCTGCTGTGGCTGGCCTTGCTGGGGCCGTTCTTCTTCGCCAGCTACGGCTTCGCCAACTGGATGGCTGGCCGCCATGCCGAACTGCCGGTGATGGCGTTCGGATGGGAAACGCAGATTCCGTTCGTGCCATGGACGATCGTGCCGTACTGGTCGATCGATCTGTTCTATGCGATCTCGTTCTTCCTGTGCCGGCGTCGGCTGGAACTGGACCGGCACGCGCTGCGGCTGTTCAGTGCGCAGGTCATCGCGGTCGCGTGTTTCCTGCTGTGGCCGTTGCGCTTCAGCTTTGAACGGCCGGAGATCGGCGGTGTGTTCGGCTGGCTGTTCGATGTGCTGCTGGGCTTCGACAAGCCCTTCAACCAGGCACCGTCGCTGCACATCGTGCTGCTGATCGTGCTGTGGGTGAAGTTTGCGCAGTACCTGCACGGCGCCTGGCGCTGGGTGCTGCATGGGTGGGCGCTGCTGATCGGCGTTTCGGTGCTGACCACGTTCCAGCACCATTTCATCGACATCCCTACCGGCGCACTGGCGGGCTGGCTGTGCGTCTGGCTGTGGCCGGAGCAGGGCACGCCACCGCTGCGCGCCTGGTGCTCCGCACGCGACCGGAAACGCTGGCGATTGGCGGCGCTGTACCTGCTGGGGGCGGCGGCCCTGCTGGTGCCGGTGGTGCTGCTGCGCGGTGCAGCGCTGTGGCTGCTGTGGCCGGTGGTGTCGCTGCTGCTGGTGGCACTGGCCTACGCCGGGCTGGGCACGACGGTGTTCCAGAAGCGCGCCGATGGACGCCTGACGATGGCGGCGCGCTGGTTGCTGGCGCCGTATCTGGGTGCGGCCTGGATCAACTCACGGGTGTGGACGCGCCGTGCGCCGCAGCCGGTCCTTGTGATGGACGGCGTATGGCTGGGCCGCATTCCCAACGCCGCGTTGCCGCCGCCGCTGCGGGGCGTGGTGGACGTCTGTGCCGAACTATCCTGCCATGCGCCGGGTGCGGCATACGCCCGCGTGCCGATGCTGGACCTGGTGGTGCCCACGCCGCACCAGCTGCGCGCCGCGGCCGAGGCGATCGAGCGGCTGCGTGCGCAGGGGCCATTGCTCGTGTGCTGTGCGCTGGGCTATTCGCGTAGTGCCGCCAGCGTCGCGACCTGGCTGCTGCGCAGTGGTCGTGCCCCCAATGCCGACGCTGCGGTGGCGATCGTGCGCACCGCACGGCCGTCGATCGTCCTGCATGACAGTCATCTACAGGCCATCGCGGCCGCTGCCGCACCGGAGAGCACTGCATGAGCAACGCTGCCGATCTGCCGATGATGCACCTGCTGCTGCGCCAGGGCCGCCTGCCTGCCGTGCTGTCACTGGGCCTGCTGCTGGTGGCGCTGTTGTTGCTGGGGATTGAGCCGGGGCTGGCGATGATCGCCGCCGGCCTGCTGTTGCTGAGCGTGGCGATGGGCGTGGCGCAGGCGTACTACGCGGTGCGCGTGCAGCTTGATGCCAGCCTGCTGCAGCTGCTGCTGCGCGAACACCTGCAGGGGGATGCGGCCGCCGAACGCGTGGATGCCGCCCTCCACACCGCTGGCCTGCGTCGCCGCGATGCGCAGGCGCCGGTGCGTGGCTGGGACGCGCGCTGGATCGGCATGCGGCGCCTGCTGGTGCGCCAGTACGTGGCCACCCTGTTGCAGTTTTCGGTGCTGCTGCTGGCGGTGCTGTGGCCGCAGACGTGAACGGGAGGAACCGATGTTCGCCGAACTGATTGCCCGCGCCTGCAGTGGCGCGATCCATGTGGTAACCGGCGCACGTGCGCTGTGGATCGGCTGTGCACCATCCAGTGAGCACCGCGTCTATTACGGCAACCACGCCAGCCACGGTGATTTCGTGCTGATCTGGTCGTCGATGCCACCGGCCCTGCGCCGCCGGGTGCGCCCGGTGGCGGCAGCCGAGTACTGGCAGGGCGATGCCCTGCGCCGCTACCTGATCGATGCGGTGTTCAACGGCGTGCTGGTCGAGCGCGAGGCCGGGCATCGCCAGCAGGACCCGTTGCAGGTACTGCGCGAAGCGGTCGATGAAGGGTGTTCGCTGATCCTGTTCCCGGAAGGCACGCGCAATGTCGGCGACGAACCGCTGCTGCCGTTCAAGAGCGGTATCTACCACCTGGCGCGGCAGCGGCCGGAACTGGAGTTCGTACCGGTGTGGATCGACAACCTGAAGCGGGTGATGCCCAAGGGCCGGTTCCTGCCGTTGCCGCTGCTGTGTACGGCCACCTTCGGTGCGCCGCTGCGGCTGCAGGCCGATGAGGACAAGGCGGCGTTCCTGGCGCGCAGCCGGCAGGCGCTGCTGGACCTGGCACCCAATGGAGGCCGAGCATGAGTTTCGTGCTGGATGTCTCCGGCGATCTGGCAACGCAGAGCGTAGGCCAGCAGACCGGCCTGCTGTTCGCCGGCGTCGGCGCGGTGCTGGTGCTGGCCACATTGGTGGCCGAAACCCTGCGCTGGCGCCCGCGCGGGCAGCCCAGCGCGGTGATCGCCAACCTGGTCTCGCGCATCCGCGCGTGGTGGGTGATGGCGATCGTGGTGGGGTTGGCGCTGTTCTTCGGCCGTGCCGGGGTGATCGTGCTGTTCGCGATCATCTCGCTGTTCGCGCTGCGCGAGTTCATCACCCTGGCGCCGACCCGCTCGGGCGACTACTACGCGCTGCTGGCCGCGTTCTACATCGTGCTGCCCTGGCAGTACTACCTGGTGTGGATCGACTGGTACGGCATGTACACGCTGCTGATTCCGGTCTACGCGTTCCTGTTCCTGCCGATCCTGTCGACCATCGGCGGCGACACCACCCACTACCTGGAGCGCACGGCGAAGGTACAGTGGGGGTTGATGATCTGCGTGTTCTGCATTTCGCACGTTCCGCTGCTGCTGAACCTGCAGGTGCCGGGGCATGACCCGTCGCGCAACGTGCTGTTGTTTGCCTTCCTGGTGATCGTGGTGCAGTCCTCGGACGTGCTGCAGTACATCTGGGGCAAGCTGCTGGGCAGGCACCTGATCGCGCCGAAGCTGTCGCCGTCGAAGACGGTGGAGGGCTTCGTGGGGGGCGTGCTGAGTGCCAGCGCGCTGGGCGCGGCGCTGTGGTGGATTACCCCGTTCACGCCACTGCAGGCCTTCGGCCTGTCGCTGCTGATCAACCTGATGGGGTTCTGGGGTGGCCTGGTGATGTCGGCGATCAAGCGCGACCGCGGCATCAAGGACTGGGGCCACATGATCGAGGGCCACGGGGGCATGCTCGACCGGCTGGATTCGGTGTGCTTCGCCGCGCCGGTGTTCTTCCATGTGGTGCGGTACTACTGGAAGGCGGGCGGCGGCGGTTGATTTCGGGAGGGCGCCATCCACGCATGGCGTGGATCTACCGGTAGTGCCGGCCGCTGGCCGGCAACTGCAACATCCTGCCATCGTCCATGGGGTTGCCGGCCGGCGG
>NZ_JAPTFX010000011.1:0-65545 GCF_030985895.1 Stenotrophomonas sp. Sm6012
GGCCGGCACTACCCGACCAAAGCCGCATCGAACCGGGCCCGCGCTGGCGCCTACCATGGGGGTCTGTTCCTGATCCTGCCAGGTGCGTGCCGATGACCGCCGATCCCAGCATCCACACCATCGATACCGGCTTCCAGCGTCCCGACTTCGACGCGGCCTACCTCATCGTCGAAAACGGCCGCGCCGCGTTCGTCGACTGCGGCACCGGCCTGTCGGTGCCGGCGATGCTGCAGGCGCTGGCGGACGCCGGCCTGGGCGTGGAAGCGGTGGACTGGCTGCTGCTCACCCACGTGCATCTTGACCACGCCGGGGGCGCCGGCCTGCTGATGCAGCAGCTGCCGAACGCCAGGGCGGTACTGCACCCGCGCGGTGCGCCGCACATGATCGACCCGACCCGGCTGATTGCCGGTGCCACGGCGGTGTACGGCGCCGTGGAAATAGCGCGCAGCTACGGCCGCATCGAGGCGATTCCGGAGACGCGCGTGGTGGTGGCCGAAGACGGGCACCGCATCGATCTGGCCGGCCGCGAGCTGGTGCTGTTGCACACGCCGGGCCATGCGCTGCACCACTACTGCGTGTGGGACGCGCGCAGCCGCAGCTGGTTCACCGGTGATACGTTCGGCATCTCCTACCGCGAGCTGGACAGCGCGCAGGGCGCTTTCATCTTCCCCACCTCGTCGCCGGTGCAGTTCGACCCGGAGGCGATGAAGGCCTCGATCCGGCGCATGCTCGACTACGCGCCGCAGGCGATGTACCTGACCCACTATGGCCGCGTCGAGCAGGTGCAGAAGCTGGCCGACGATCTGTTCGAGCAGATCGATGCGATGGCCACCATCGGCCGCCAGTGCGATGGCCGGCCCGATCGCCATCGCTGCCTGCTGGCCGCGCTGCAGGCGCTGTACCTGGAGCGCGCGCAGCAGCATGGCTGCGCGCTGGACCAGGCCGCGGTGACGGCGGTGCTGGCGATGGACATCGAGCTCAACGCGCAGGGCCTGGCCTGCTGGCTGGACCGCGTCCGCAGGTAGATCCACGCCATGCGTGGATGGGGCGAGCCCACGCTGCGCTGCGACGTCATGACCACGTTACACTCTGGTGACTTCCAAGCCTGCCGTGGTATTGCCGTGAATCCGATGCGCGTGTTGCTGCTGTCGTCCTGCCTGTTCGTGGGTGGCCTGGCCCAGGCGGCCAATGACCTGCCCGGCGGCGGCATCGATCCGCAGGCGCTGTCGCGCCATGTGCGCGTGCTGGCATCGGATGAATTCGAGGGCCGCGCGCCGGCCACCGAAGGCGAAGAGCGCACGGTGCAGTACCTGATCGAGCAGTTCCGCAGCTACGGCCTGCAGCCGGGCGGCGTGGACGGCAGCTGGGTGCAGCCGGTGCCGCTGGTGCGTGCGCAGCTGGACGGCGCTGCCAAGGCCAGCCTGTCGCTGAAGGGCGGCAAGCGTGCACTGGTGAACGGCGAGGACGTGACCCTGCAGAGCCTGCAGCCGCGCAAGCGCGTGCAGATCGAGGACGCGCCGCTGGTGTTCGTCGGCTACGGCATCGACGCGCCGGAACGCCACTGGAATGACTACAAGGACGTGGACCTGCACGGCAAGATCGCCGTGGTGCTGATCAACGATGCCGATTTCGAGGCCGATGTGCCGGGTGCGTTCGATGGCAAGGCGGTGACCTACTACGGCCGCTGGACCTACAAGTTCGAGGAAGCTGCACGCCGTGGCGCCGAAGGCGTGCTGATCGTGCACGAGACCGCGCCGGCCGCCTACGGCTGGGCCACGGTGAAGAGCTCGGGCACCTCGCCGCTGTTCGACATCGAGCGCGGCCAGGCCGAGGCGATGGCCCAGCACACGCCGCTGCGTGGCTGGATGCAGCGCGGGCTGGCAGAGGCGATCTTCGCCGACGCCGGTCTCGACTTCGATGCCGAGAAGCGCAAGGCGATGCGCGCCGACTTCCGTCCGGTGGCGCTGGACAACGCCAAGCTGAGCGTGGATTTCGCGCTGAAGCGCGAGCAGGTGGTGACCCGCAACGTGGTGGCCAAGCTGCCCGGCGGCGAGCACGGCGACGAGGCGGTGATCTTCTCGGCGCATTGGGATGCCTTCGGCATCGGCCAGCCCGATGCCAAGGGCGACCGCATCCGCCGCGGTGCGATCGACAACGCCACCGGCGTGGCCACCGTGCTGGAGCTGGGCCGCGTGTTTGCCGCCGGCCCGCAGCCGCAGCGCACGCTGTACTTCGTGGCGCTGACTGCCGAAGAGAAGGGCCTGCTGGGTGCCAGCTACTACGCCGCGCATCCGCTGGCGCCGCTGGACAAGACCGCCGCGGTGCTGAACATTGAGATGTTCAGCCCGGACGGCCCGACCCGCGACATCGCGTCGTGGGGCAAGGGCCGGGTGTCGCTGGAAGGCGACCTGGAGCGCGTGGCCAAGGCCCGCGGCCGCAGCTACAGCCCGGACCCGAACCTGGAGGCGGGATTCTTCTACCGCGCCGACCACTTCGCGTTCGCCCGCCTGGGCGTGCCGGCGATCACCATCGGCCCGGGCCTGGACAAGCTGGACGGTGGCGTGGAAGCCGGCCGCGCGCTGCGCGAGAAGTACTTCGCCGACTGCTACCACCAGGCCTGCGATGCCTGGACCCCGAGCTGGGACCCGAGTGGCCACGCCGCCGATACCCTGCTGGTCTACGACCTGGGCGCCGAGCTGGCCAACAGCCGCCGTTGGCCGACCTGGGAAAAGGAATCGGAGTTCCGCGGCGCGCGCGACAAGAGCGAAGCCGCCCGCCGCTGAGGTAGTGCCGGCCGCTGGCCGGCAACCTCATGAACCTTCGGAAAGACGGCGTGGTTGCCGGCCAGCGGCCGGCACTACCGTCGCTGGCGCAGCAGCTTCCATGCGCCCCAGCCACTGACGGCGAGCGCTGCCAGATAACACGCCACCATCGTGCGCAGGCCAACCGGCGACCCTGCGTTGATGCCGCGATGCAGGCGCAGCTGCAGTGAGCTGTGGCCGCTGCCCAGGTCTACCGCCAGCCGCAACGCCAGCGCGGCACAGAACACCAGCAGGGCAATCCCGAAGCCGATGCGCGGCCACGCTGCCTGCGCGCCGGGACGGCGCAGCAGCCAGGCCAGTGCCGTGGCGGCCGCCAGCGCCGCCGCGATCCACATCAGTGGCGACGCGGCAGACGCAGCGGCCACCGGCATTGCACCGGTGGCCGCGATCACTACAGCGCCCTTACTTGCGGGTGCCGTCGAGCCAGTTCGGGCCCTTGTTGGTGAGGAAGAACACATAGACCACCAACGATACCGCGATCGTCGCGGTCACGTAGATGGCGAACCAGTCGACGTGGCCGGTCTTCAGCGCGCCCTGGTACAGCAGCGGGGCGGTGCCACCGAACAGCGAGTTGGCCAGCGCATAGCCCAGGCCCACGCCCAGTGCACGCACGTGGGTGGGGAACAGTTCGGCCTTCACCACCGCGTTGATCGAGGTGTAGCCGGTGAGGATGACGAACGCCATGGCCAGGGTCAGGAAGGCCAGGGTGGCGTCATGCTGGTGCGGCAGCTGGGTGATCAGGTACCAGCTGTACAGCACGCCGCCGACGCCGAAGAACACCAGCAGGGTCTTGCGGCCGATGATGTCCGACAGCCAGCCACCGACCGGCTGCAGCACCATCAGGAACGTCAGCACGCCCAGGTTGATCAGGGTGCCGGTCATCGGGTCGTTGCCGGCGAAGGCGCTCTGGATCATCTTCGGGCCGTTCACCGAGTAGGTGTAGAACGCCACGGTGCCACCGGCGGTGATCAGGAAGCACAGCAGCAGCGGCCGCCACTGGTGCACGAACAGTTCGTACATCGAGCCGGACTTCTGTGCCTTGCCTTCGCGCGCGGCCTCGATGGACGACTCCGACAGCGACTCGTCCATGCCCCGGCGCAGCCAGAACACTACCACCGCGGCGATGCCACCGATGCCGAAGGCGATGCGCCAGCCCCACTCGGAGATTTCCGGCTTGCCCCAGAAGGTCAGCATCAGCAGCAGGGTCAGCTGGGCCAGCACATGGCCACCGACCAGGGTGACGTAGTGGAACGAGGACAGGAAGCCGCGACGGCCGGGAATGGCGGCCTCGGACATGTAGGTGGCACTGGCACCGTACTCACCGCCGGTAGCGAAGCCCTGCAGCAGGCGTGCGAACAGCAGGATGACCGCCGCCCAGATGCCGATGCTGGCCGCGGTGGGCGTGATGGCGATGAGGAAGGAACAGACGGCCATCAGGGTGACCGAGACGGTCAACGCCAGGCGGCGGCCGTGGCGGTCGGCGAAGCGGCCGAAGAACCAGGCGCCGATCGGGCGCATCAGGAACGTGGCGGCGAAGATCGCCCACACGTACATGGTGGAGTTCTTGTCGTCCGGCGAGAAGAACTGCGATTCGAAGTACACGGCGAACACCGAGTACACGTAGACGTCGTACCACTCCACCAGGTTGCCGGCGGAGCCTTTGAGGGTGTTGGAGATCGACCGCCGCAGGGCGGCCCGGTCGTTCGCGGGAACAGCAGGTTGGGGCGTGGTGCTCATCTGGGTGGGAATCCTCGATGCGGCGCGTCCGTGCGCAGGGAAAACGGCGCCCGGCCTTGGGGCGGCGCGGCCGGGCAGCCCTCTTGGTACTGCATCGACCGTCAACACGGGGTAGCAGACCAGAGCAGGGTGCATGGATGGATGACAGCGTGCCATCGTCCGGGGTCCCGGACCATACTCAAAACGTCCTAGAATCCGCCTTCCCCCGGCTCCTTGGTGCGTCATGTCGGCTCCCCCCTCTCCGTCTGCGGCTGCCCCCCGGGGTGGCCTTGTCGCGCTGGCACTGCTGCTGGTCTATGTGGTCTGGGGCTCGACCTACCTGGGCATCGCCAAGGCCCTGCACGGCGGCGCGCTGCCGCTGACGATGGTCTCCGGCAGCCGCTTCATCATTGCCGGCGGGGTGATGTACCTGGCGCTGCGCGTGTTCTGGAAGCTGCCCAGGCCGACCCTGCGGCAGTGGCGCAACCTGGTCATCATGGGCGTGACCATGCTGGTGCTGGGCAATGGCATGGTGGTGCTGGCCGAGCGCGAGGTGTCCTCGGGCCTGGCCGCCACGGCGGTGGCCTCGGTGCCGCTGTGGATGGCGCTGTTCTCGGCGCTGCGCGGCCAGCATGCCAGCCGGGGCGAGTGGCTGGGTATCGCCATCGGCTTCCTGGGCGTGGTCTGGCTCAATGCCGGCAGCAGCCTGACCGCATCGCCAACCGGGCTGGTGCTGCTGCTGATCGCACCGGTCGGCTGGGCGTTCGGTTCGGTGTGGGCGCGCGGCCTGGACCTGCCGGGCCCGTTCATGACCGCGGCCGGGCAGATGATCTGCGGCGGCGTGCTGCTGGTGCTGATCGGCCTGGTGGTGGGCGAGCGCCCGACCACGTTGCCCGACACCAGCGGCCTGCTGGCGATGGCCTACCTGTGCGTGTTCGGTTCCATCGTCGCGTTCACCGCTTATGTATGGCTGCTGCAGAACGTGCGCCCGGCGCTCGCGGGCAGCTACGCGTACGTCAACCCGGTGATCGCGGTGCTGCTGGGCGCGCTGCTCAACGGTGAACGGTTCGGCTGGCGCGACCTGCTGGCCATGGCGGTGATTCTTCTGGGCGTGGTGGTGTTGACGATGGCAAGGACGCGAAAGCAATGAGCATGGACGAGAAAGAACAACGCCGGGGCCTGCTGGTCACCGCGTCCACCTTCGTGATCTGGGGGCTGGTGCCGGTGTACTGGCACCTGCTCAACGAGGTGCCCTCGTTCCAGATCATCGCCCACCGCATCATCTGGAGCACGGTGATGGTGCTGGGCTGGCTGCTGATCAGCTCGCGCCTGGGGTGGTGGAAGAAGATCGCGGCGCAGCCGCGCGCGCTGCCGATCCTGCTGGTGTCCAGCCTGACCATTGCCTTCAACTGGGGCCTGTACATCTGGGCAGTCAATGCCGGGCATGTGATCGAGACCAGCCTGGGCTACTTCATCAATCCGCTGGTGAACGTGCTGCTGGGCGTGCTGGTACTGAAGGAACGCCTGCGCCGCCTGCAGTGGGTGGCGGTGGCGATGGCGGCGGTGGGCGTGGCCTGGCTGACCATCGATGCCGGCACGCCGCCGTGGATCGCGCTGGGCCTGGCCTGTTCATTCGGCCTGTACGGGCTGTTGCGCAAGCTGGTCTCGGTCGATCCGGTGGCTGGCCTGGGCGTGGAAAGCCTGTACCTGTTCCTGCCGGCGCTGGCGTTCGCGATCTGGGCCGAGAACGGCCACGGCGGTGCCTTCTTCCATGGCTGGGGCTGGCGCAACGACCTGCTGCTGATCTTCGGCGGTGCGGTCACTGCGGTACCGCTGATCGGCTTTGCCTACGGCGTGAAGCGCATCCCGCTGTCATTGGTCGGCATCCTGCAGTACATCGCGCCGAGCCTGCAGCTGCTGCTGGGCGTGTTCTTCTTCCACGAAGGATTCGATACCGGCAAGGCGATCGGCTTTGCGGCGATCTGGGCCGGCCTGGTGCTGTTTGTCGGCGACAACATCCGCACGATGCGCGTTGCGAAACGATAGCGCCGGGCCAGGCCCGGCGAACACGATGCAGGAAAAAGAACGGCGCCCCGAAGGGCGCCGTTCTGCTTCCATCCACCGCCAGGAGAGAGAGATGGCGGTGGCGGGAACGCGGGTGCAGGCTTAGAAGCGCTGCTGGTACTTCATGTACATGAAGCGGCCGATGTCGAAGCCACCGTAGTAGGTGAAGCTGCTGTTCGGCTGGCTGTACATGGTCGGACCCTGGTGGTTGAACACGTTGTTCACGCCCAGCGACACGGTGCCATCCCACGGCAGGCTGTAACGCACCTGCAGGTCGTGGAAGGTGTTGGAGCCCACCTTGTTGGTCGGCGAGGTGCTGGTGTACGGCGAGTTGAAGTCCGGCAGGTTGCACTCGTCCATGTACGAGCACTTCTCCTTCATGCTGGAGTAGTAGCGCGCGGTCCAGCCGATGCCGAAGTCGCCGTACTGCCAATCCAGGTTGAAGGTGGAGCGCACGCGGAAGTCGCCGCCCCAACCCGTACGCTGTTCCACCGGAGTGGTGACGGCGTTGTCGTTGCGCTGCTCCAGGTAGTCGGTGTAGGTGGTGTTCCAGTTGACGGCGAACTTGCCGAACGTGGTGTCCGGCAGGCGGTAGCGCAGGTTGATGTCATAGCCGGCGGTCTCGCGGAAACCGGCGTTGACCAGCGAGCGGTCCAGGCTGTTGACCTGGCCGTTGCTGCCGCGGGTGAAGCGGCCGCAGGCGGCGTCCGAACCCTGCACGTAGCACTGTTCCAGCAGGTTGGTGGCCGACTCGCCGACGATGGCGTTGTTGATGCGGATCTTCCACCAGTCCAGGCTGACGTCCAGGCCTGGCACGAAGTCCGGGCTGTACACCAGGCCCACGGTCCAGGTCTTGGCGGTTTCCGGCTTCAGTTCCGGGTTGGAACCGGAGCTGAAATCGGTGGTGGCCTGCTGGCCGGGCTTGGTGGCCACGCTGCCATCGCTGTTGAGCTGGCGGAAGTTGGCCGGCACCTTCAGCGCCTGGCAGCGGGCGGCGACGGCAGCGCTGGTGGCGGCGGTACCGAAGGAGGTATCGCACGGATCGGTGAACGCGTCGCGGCTGCTGACGGTGCCACCGTACAGGTCGTCCACGGTGGGCGCACGGAAGCCGGTGCCGTAGGTGGCGCGCACCAGCAGGCTGTCGATCGGCTTCCACTTCAGCCCGAACTTGCTGTTGGTGGTCGAACCGAAGTTGTTGTAATCCGAGTAGCGACCAGCCACGTCCAGCGACAGTTCGCGGGCGAACGGCAGGTCGGCCAGCAGCGGCACCTGCAGTTCCAGGTAGACCTCGTTGAGCGAGTAGTTGCCACGGGTCGGCTGCCCACTGGTACCGGCGATCTCGCCCTTCTGCACCTTCGCATCCGGGGTGTAGCTGGCTTCTTCGCTGCGGTGTTCGACGCCCAGCGCGGCCAGGATGTCGCCGGCCGGCAGGGTGAACAGCGAGCCGGAGATGTTGCCGCTGGCGACCTTGGTGGTGCTCTGCATCTTGTCGACGAAGCGGGTGAACAGGTAGTCCTGCACGTCCTGGTTGCTCAGCGAGCCCGGGCCGGTGTAGCCCATCGGTGCTGCCGGGTTCCACGGCACGCAGCCGGCGATCACCGCGCCCGGCGTACCGCAACGGGCCACGTCGCCATCCATGAAGGACGGGCCGACGGCCAGGTTGACGTGCGGCTGGTACATGCTGCCGGTACCGATGCGCTCGCCTTCATTGCGGTTGTACATGTAGCTGACGTTCCAGTCCCAGTACCGCGAACCGGTTTCGAAGCTGCCTTCCAGGCCAATGCTGGCGCGCTTGGTTTCCAGGTTGTTCTCGGTGCCGCGCGGCAGTTCCTCGGTGCGGTGTGCGAACAGCACATCCTGGCCCCACAGGTTGAATGCGCTGTCCTTGGACAGCGCGGCGCGGCTGCCGCTGCGTGCCTGCGCGGCGCTCACCGAGTACGGGTAACCGGCCAGGTGCTTGATCGACTCGCGCTTGCTGTACAGCGCGTCGGCGACGATGCGCAGGTCGTCGGTGATGGAGAAGCCACCGTTGGCGAACACCGAGGTGCGCTCCAGGCCGGTCTGCAGGCTCATGTTCGACTTGGTGTTGGCACCGTCGGCCGGGTCCGGCGCGTGGAAGTTGCCCGCCTTGCTCGGGTCGCCGCCCGGGCCCACGGTCAGGTTCTTGCCACCCACGGCGACGTAGCCCCACGGCGTGTTGCCGTTCAGGCCGTCATTGGGGTGGCGCGGGCCATTCGGGTAACGGCTGAACTCGCGGTCCTTGCCCAGCACCTCCTCTTCCTTGGTGCGCTCGGCGCCGATGCTGAACCAGCCGCGGTCGAAGGTCTTGCCGAAGGTGGCGCTGTAGGAGCGCTTCTGGCCGTCGCCTTCGCCGTACTGGCCGACGTAGGCACTGGCCTGGCCGCCATCGAAGTTCCTGCGGGTGATGATGTTGACCACGCCGGCGATGGCGTCCGAGCCGTACAGCGCGGAGGCACCGTCGGTCAGCACTTCCACGCGCTCGACAATCGCCGACGGGATCGAGGCCAGGTCGGAATAACCGCCGGCGCTGACGCCCATGCGTCGGCCGTCGATCAGCACCAGGCTGCGTTCCGGGCCCAGGTTGCGCAGGCTGACGTACATGCCGCCGAAGTCGCGCGAGGAGGTCAGCGACGAGGCGCGGCTCATGCTGGGCGCGCCTGCTGCAGGAATGTCCTGCAGGATGTCGGCGACGTTGACGTAGCCCTTCTTGTCGATATCGGCGCGGCTGAGCGCGATCACCGGCTGTGCGGTTTCGACACTGGCCTGGCGGATGCGCGAGCCGGTGATTTCGATGCGGTCGAGGTTGGTGGTGGTATCGCCGGCGCTCTGCGCAAAGGCGGGGGTGGTGCAGCTGGCGGCCAGCGCGATCACGATCGCGTTGCGCAGCGGAGTGGTTTTCAGGGACATCCGTGACATCTCGTGTTTCAGGAAAAACAAGCGCCCGTTCTGTGGGCGCGTGGGGTGCTGCAAACCAACGTGGGGGGCCGGATTCTAGAGTGTTTCCATCGGTAACTGTTTGCCTCCGTGCTGCTGCATGCGTGCGAAAATGAATCGCAACCAACAATCCACAGATGCACTGTGCGCAACGTCACGCGTGCTGCGTTTGCAATGGGCAGAGGCATCGATAGCGGCACCAACCCGGCACGCTTGAGGGGTTGCGACAACACGCCGCAGCGCGCGCTTGCATGCAGGCGCACATCCGTTGCGATGCATCTTCCTGCATGAAATGCTCTTCGCGTTGTCGTCGAAAGTGGGAGATGAAGGAATGATCCAGCTCGAAGAAGCTCGCCGTCGCGTGCAGGCTGCGCTTGCAAGAGATGATGAGCCGGTTGCCATCACGCACGAGCAGGAAGTGGTCGAAGGCTGGCTGTTCTGCTTCCAGTCGCTGCGATACCTGCAATCCGGCGAAATCTCGGATGCGTTGGCCGGCAATGGACCGATCTTCGTCGACCGGCATACGGGCGAGCAGCACGCGCTGGGCACGGCGGATCCGCCGGAGGAGGTCCTTCGCCAGCATCTGGCCTCGCGCGCCCTGCCGTCTGATGCCGCAGCGGCAGATTTCTGAGTTCGGCAAACGAAAAAGGGACGGAGCCTTCGCTCCGTCCCCCTGCGTGATGCGCGTTGTATCGCTGCGTGATGCTCAGGTTTCGCGCAGTGCGGTGGTGATCGGCAATCGCGCCGCGCGCAGCGCCGGGAACAGGCCGCCGACCAGGCCGATGCCCAATGCCCATTTCAGGCCCGTCCACAGCAGTTCCGGCGACACATGGAACTTGAACACCACCGCGCTGAAATTGCTGCCGATGGTGGACACGCTGTAGCCGTTGAACAGCAGCCACGCCACCGCGCAACCGAGCAGGCCGCCGAGCAGCGCCAGCAGCATCGTCTCCAGCATCACCGCGGTCACTACCGGCAGGCCGCGGAAACCGATCGCGCGCATGGTGGCGATCTCGCGCGCACGCGTGGCCACCGCGGCATACATGGTGTTGAGTGCACCAAACACCGCACCCACCGCCATGATCGTGCCGATCACCTTGCCGAGGATGTCGATCAGCTTGGTCAGCCCGCCGCCCTGCTTGCTGTAGTAGACGCGGGTGGTTTCCACGTCCAGCTTCAGCCGCGGGTCGGCGGCGACGGCGGCCTTGAACTGCTCGAAGCCGGCCTTGCCATCGGTACGCACGCTGATCGACTGCCAGGCACTGCGCTGATAGGTGGTGGCCAGCGTATCGGCATCGGTCCACAGTTCCGAATCATGCGCATCGCCGGTGGCGAACACGCCGACCACGGTCCAGGTCTGGTTGCCCAGCGTCAGCGTCCTGCCGACATCCATATCGCGGAACTGGCCGCGTGCGCCCTGGCCGACCACGATCTCGCGCAGGCCGGCGGCGAACCGGCGCCCTTCGATGATCTTGACCTTGTCATGCACGGCCCACGCCTGCGGGCCGACACCACGGAACTGCGCGTTGACGTCGGTGCCATCGGCCTTCGAGACCAGGTTGACCACCTGCGACAGCTCCGGCGACAGCAGTGGCCGGCCCTGCGCATCACGGCTGATGCCGGGCAGGGTGGACAGCGTGGGCACCTGCTCGCGGGTGATCACCGAGTTGGTCTCGGCCTGCGAACCGCCGCGCAGCACGATGGCAGTGGTGTCATCGCCGGTGTTGTTGAGCGTGGCCTGGAAGCCTTCGCCCATCGCCAGCATCGCCACCAGCACGCCGACCACGCCGGCGATGCCGACCACGATCACCGAGGAGGCGCCCCAGCGCTGCGGCAGGCTGGCCACACCGATGCGGGTGGCGGCCAGCGCCAGCCGTCCGCCGCGGGTCAGCAGCAGCCACAGCGCCACCAGTACCGCCACGGCCAGTACGCCGATCCACGGCAGGCTGATCCACAGTACCAGGCCGATCACCAGCAGCAGCACGGTCAGCGCGTTGCCCAGCCACTTCTTGAGTTTGCTCTTGAACATGTCGGTGTCCTCCTCAGCGGCCGGCCAGTGCGTCGACGATCTTCAGGCGCTTGGCACGCAGCGCCGGCAACAGCCCGACGATGATGCCGATCACCACGATCAGGCCCAGCCCCATCAGCCAGGTCGGCGTCGGCACGTGCGGTGGCAGCATGCCCATGCTCTTCGGGCTGATCGCGGGCAGCACCAGTGCGGCCAGGCCCATGCCGATCAGGCCGCCCAGGCCGATCAGCAGCACCGACTCCACCATCACCAGGGTCAGCACGGTGCTGTCCCTGAAGCCCAGCGTCTTCAGCGTGGCCAGTTCCGGCACGCGCTCGCGCACCGCCTGCGCCATGGTGTTGCCGGTCAGCAGCAGCAGGGTGAAGAACACCGCACCCATGATCGAGGTGACGATCATGCCGATGTCGGCGAACTGCTTGACGAAGGCCTGCTGGAACGCCGACTCGGTCTGGGTCTTGGTCTCGTGGTCGGAGTTGGCCGAGATCGCATCGATGGCCTGCGCCACCCGCGAAGAGTGGTCGGGATTGTCCAGCGTCACCGTGTACCAGCTCACCTGGTTCTTGATGTAGTCGTTGGATTCATCGAAGTACTTCCAGTTCATCATCAACTGGCGTTCTTCGTTGGCGGCCAGCGCACGGTCCTTGGAGCGGTAGATGCCCTTCAGTTCCAGCGGCCAGTCGTTGCTGCCGCCGCGCGGGAAGATCGTGGCCTGCAGCGGGATGGTGTCACCGATCTTCCAGCCGAACTGCTTGGCCAGGGTTTCGCCGACGATGGCGCCGGTGCGGGTCTGCTTCCAGTCTTCCAGCTGCGCCGGGTCGATCTGCAGCTCGCGGTAGACATCGAAGTAGTTGGGCGACACCGAGAAGTTCGGAAAGAAGTTCTTCGGGTCCTGGTAGATGCCGCCGAACCACATGCCATAGGCCACATCACGCACGCCGGCGACCTGGCGGATCTGGGTCTCCAGGCGGATCGGCAGCGACTGGGTGATCGACAGCCGCGAGGCCACCACCAGCCGGTTGGCCCCTTCCACGCTGCCGCCGGAATTGAAGGCCACGCGTACCGAGTCGAGCATGCCGAACAGCAGGAACGCGGCCACCACCGAGAGCAGGGTCAGCAAGGTACGTGTGCGGCTGCGGAACAGCTGCGCCCACACTAGTGAGAAGTATTTCATCGCGGTGGCCTCCGTCAGTGGGCCAGCGGGGCGTCGGCCAGCTCGCCCTTGTCCAGGTGCACCGTGTGGGTGGCGTACTCGGCCGCCTTCGGGTCATGGGTGACCATGATGATGGTCTTGCCGTGCTCGCGGTTGAGCTGCTGCAGCAGGCCCAGGATCTCTTCGGCGGACTGGCGGTCGAGATCGCCGGTGGGTTCGTCGCAGATCAGGAAGGTGGGGTCGGAGACGATCGCGCGGGCAATCGCCACGCGCTGCTGCTGGCCGCCGGACAGTTCATTCGGGCGGTGGCTGCGGCGGTCGGCCAGGCCGACCAGGGTCAGCGCGATCTCCGCATTGCGCTTGCGCTGCGCGGCGCTGAGGTGGGTCAGCAGCAGCGGCAGCTCGACGTTCTTCTGCGCGGTCAGCATCGGCATCAGGTTGTAGAACTGGAACACGAAGCCGACGTGGTGGCTGCGCCAGGTCGACAGCTGGCCGCCGCTCATCTGGTCGATGCGCTCGCCTTCGATGCTGATCTCGCCGCCGCTGGGGTTGTCCAGGCCGCCAATCAGGTTGAGCAGGGTGGTCTTGCCCGAACCGGACGGACCCATCAGTGCGACGAAGTCGCCGCGCGCGATGTCCAGGTCGATGCCGTGCAGCACCTGCACTTTCTCGGGGCCACGCTGGTAGGTCTTGGTGATGTTGCGCAGTGAAACCAGGGTCGACATGGGTGGTTCTCCACGGAAGGCGGGAAACGGGGCAATGCGCCCGCGGTGGCCGCGGGCGTGCGTCGAGCGGTGCTGCCGGCGGCGCGCGGGGGCGCCAGGCCGTTACTGCGCTTGTTTCTGTTGCACCTTGGCGCCATCGCGCAGGGTCTCCGGTGGATTGACCACCACCGACTCGCCCGCGCTCACGCCCTTGAGGATCTGGCGGTCCTTGCCCATCGCCTGGCCGGCCTCGACCGTGCGCTGCTGCACGCGGCTGTCATCGCCCAGCACGAAGGCGACCGTGCTGCTTTCACGCTGCACCACCGCGCCGGCCGGCACGCGCACACCCTGCGGCGTGCTGGCGGCCTGCGGCTGTGCCTGCTCCAGGAAGCTGACCCGCACGCCCATCTCCGGCACGATGCGCGGGTCCTTCACCTTCAGCGCGACGCGCACCTTCACCGTGGCCTTGCCGCGGTCGGCGGTGGGAATGATGGCGATCACCTCGCCCGGAATCTTCCACTCCGGGTAGGCGTTGAGCGTGGCTTCCACCGGCATCTTCGGCTGCACGCGGCCGATGAAGGCCTCGCCGACCTCGACCTCGATCTCCAGCGAGTCCATGTCGACGATGGTGCCGATGCCGGTACGGGTGAAGCCACCGCCGGCCGACAGCGGCGAGACGATTTCGCCCGGTTGCGCCGCCTTGGCGGTGACCACGCCGGAGAACGGCGCGCGCACCACGTTGTTGTCCACGCCGAGGTCGGCGATGGCCAACTGGTCGTGGGCGACCTTGACGTTGCGCTGGGCGGTGTCGAGCTGGGCGCGCAGGCTGTCACGCTGGGCCACGGCCTGGTCGTACTGCGAGCGCGAGACCAGCTGCTGGCCGACCAGCGCCTGCAGGCGGCTGGCTTCGGCCGCGGCCTGCTTCTGCTGCGCTTCCAGCCCGGCGACCTGGCTGCGCGCGGCCTGCAGCTGCGAGGCATACAGGCTGCGCTGCGCGTCGGCATCGATCGGGTCCAGCGTGGCCATGATCTGGCCCTGCTCCACGCGCATGCCTTCCTCGATCATCACCTCGCGTACCTTGCCGGTGATCTTGGCCGAGACTGTGGCCATGCGCCGGGCCACCACGTAGCCGCTGGCGTCGAGCACCGAACTGCTGGCGCTGCCCTGCTGGATGGCCACGGCAGGCGCGGTTTCGACTTCCACGGCCGGCGAGCGGCCGAACAGGAAGGCGACGGCGGCGGCGATCAGCAACACGGCCACGATGATCGCGATCCACAGCCAGCGGCGGCCACCGCCACTGCCGCCGGAGGCAGTCGGCGGCGATTTGCGGTCGATACGGAGTTCCTTCAACAGCTCGGCAGAAGCGTTCATTCGTTCCATCACAGGCGTTCGGGCGGGTGTGGCCGGAAGCGCGGACGGCGGCGGTTCCGGCGAGGGAGCGTGCGGCACAGCATGAAGGCAGGTACGGCGATGATGGCAGTGACAGCTGTCATCCGATGACACTGACGGCGGCAACTGCGAAACGTGACCACGGCGGCACAGGATGGCAACGTCCCCGCTACCGGTACCGCCCATGGATCCGATCGCCCCGTCGCTGGCCCGCCTGCAGCAGGTGCAGGTGCGCTATCGCGACCATACCGCCCTGCATGGCATCGACCTGCAGGTCCGCGCTGGCCAGGTGCTGGCATTGCTGGGCCGCAACGGTGCTGGCAAGAGTACCGCGATCAGCGTGTTGTTGGGCCTGCGCCGGGCCGATGCCGGCGAGGTCGAGCTGCTCGGCGGCGACCCGCAGCAGCGCGCCAGCCGACTGGGCCTGGGCGTGATGCTGCAGAGCACCAGCCTGCCGCCGATGCTGCAGGTGGACGAGTTGGTGGCGCAGGCCAGCGCCTGCTATCCCGACCCCATGCCCTTGCCGGAGGTGCTGCAGCGCGCCGGCCTGCAGGCGCTGGCGCGGCGCCGTTACGGCCAGCTGTCCGGTGGCCAGCAGCGTGCCGTGCAGTTCGCCATCGCGATCTGCGGCCGCCCGCGCGTGCTGTTCCTGGACGAGCCCACCACCGGCCTGGACATCCAGGCGCGGCAGGGGATGTGGCAGGCGATCCGGCAGCACGTGGCCGAGGGCTGCGGCGTGCTGCTGACCACCCATTACCTGGAGGAGGCCGAAGCGCTGGCGCAGCAGGTGGTGGTGCTGGAGCAGGGCCGGGTGCTGGCCGACGCGCCGCTGGCCGAACTGCGCCTGGCCGACCGGCCGCGCCGCATCCGCTGCCGCAGCACGCTGCTTGCCGACGACGTGCGGCAGTGGCCCGGCGTGCAGCAGGTGCAGCGCGAGGGCGAGCGCCTGCAGCTGCTGGCCAGCCCGGCCGAGCCGGTGGTGGCGCGCCTGCTGGCCGCCGACGCACAGCTGTGCGAGCTGGAAGTACAGGGCGCGGCGCTGGCCGACGCCTTCCTCGACATGACCCGGGAGGTCGCATGAACACCCTGATCCGTACGCCTGCAGCCGTGCATCCGCGATGGCGCCGCGCCCTGCGGCCCTACGCCGCTGAACTGCAGGCCGAGCTGCGCCGCGCCTGGCGCACGCCCGCGTTCGCGGTGCCGTCGCTGCTGTTCCCGGTGCTGTTCTATCTGCTGTTCGGCGTGCTGCTGGGGCGTGGTCATGCGCCGCTGTACCTGCTGGCCACCTACTGCGTGTTCGGCGCGATGGCGCCGGCCCTGTTCGGCTTCGGCGTGCAGCTCGCGCTGGACCGCGAAGGCGGCCTGCTGACCCTCAAGCGCGCGCTGCCGATGCCGGCGGCGGCACCATTGCTGGCACGGCTGGCGATGGCCGTGATGTTCGCGCTGCTGGTGGGCGCGTTGTTGATCGGCGTGGCGCGCGTGCTGGGCGGCGTGCACCTGCATCCTGCGCAGGTGCTGCAGCTGCTGGCGGTGGCCGGCCTGGCCGCGCTGCCGCTGGGGGCGATCGGCCTGCTGATCGGCAGCCATGTCAGCGCCAGTGCGGCGCCGGCGATGGTCAACCTGGTCTACCTGCCGCTGGCCCTGCTGTCGGGGCTGTGGCTGCCGCTGTCGGCGCTGCCTGCGCTGTTCTCGACGCTGGCACCGCTGTGGCCGACCTGGCATCTGGCGCAGCTGGCGCTGCCGGTGGTCGGGCTGCCGTCGGCCGGCAGCATCGGCGGCCATCTGCTGGTGCTGCTGGCGGTGACCGTGGTGGCGTTGCTGCTGGCGCGCCGCCGCCTGCGCCGGATCGGCTGAACTGGCATGATCGGCAACGTTCGTCCCCGCCTGGATCCTCCCGTGTCGTCGAGCTGGCTTGCGTCCCTGCTGCGCCCTGCGCCGGATTCGGCCGTGGCCGAACTGCTGCGACGTGGCAAGTCGCCCTGGAGCGGCGCGATCCACCTGCTGTGGTCGGTATGGATCTTCCTCACCCCGGTGCTGGGCAATGGCTTCACGCTGCGCTGGCTGCTGCTGACCCTGGTCAGCTATCCGCTGTTCCTGCTGCTCTACGCCAGGGTGATGCTGGCGCCACGGCACCATGGGTGGCGCTATGCGCTGGGCATGATCGTGCTGGCGCTGGTGCTGCTGCCCTGGTACCCCTCAGGGCTGAGCTACTTTGTGTTCGGCTGCGTGATGATCCGCATGAGCGGGCGCAGCAGCTGGTGGGCGTACCTGCTGCAGCTGACCGGGCTGAACCTGCTGTTCTGCGGCACCGCGCTGTACTTCGGCTATCCGTGGCAGGCCATGGTGTGGATGCCGGCGGTGTCGTTCATTGTCGGGCTGGTGGTGAACGTGGAGGCCCTGAGCCAGCAGCGCGACGTTGCCCTGCAGCTGTCGCAGGACGAAGTACGGCGGCTGGCGACCACCGCCGAGCGCGAACGCATCGGCCGCGACCTGCATGACCTGCTCGGCCACACCCTGTCGCTGATCACGTTGAAGCTGGAGCTGGCGCGCAAGCTGCACGACCGTGGCGACGCGCGCGCGCGGCAGGAGATCGGCGAGGCCGAGGCGATCGCCCGCGAGGCGCTGGCACAGGTCCGTAGTGCGGTGACCGGCATCCGCGCCAGTGACCTGGCCGGCGAGCTGGCTTCGGCGCGCCTGCTGCTGGAATGCCAGCAGGTGCACCTGCAGTACGCGACGCCGCCACCGATGCCGGTGGACGTGGAACGTGGACTGGCGCTGGTGCTGCGCGAAGCGGCAACCAATATCGTGCGCCATGCGCAGGCGACCCGGGTGCAGGTGGATTTCATGCTTGAGGAACGACAGTTGGCGATGCAGATACGCGATGACGGGCGCGGTGGCGTGCAGGCCGAGGGCAATGGACTGTGTGGCATGCGCGAACGGGCGGCGGCGCTGGGGGGCCAGTTGACGCTGCAGTCTCCGCGCGGAGAAGGCACGGTGCTGACCGTGCGCGTGCCGCTGGTGGCCGCCAGCACGCCGTTGCCGCCGGCGTCTTTGGCACCGGGCGGTGTGGCATGATCCGCATCCTGCTGGCCGAAGACCAGGCGATGGTACGGGGTGCGTTGTCGGCGCTGCTGGGGCTGGAGCCTGACATCGAGGTACTGGGCAGCGCCGCCGACGGCGAAGCCGCATGGCGGATGCTGCAGCAGCTGAAGCCGGACATCCTGGTGACCGACATCGAGATGCCGGGTCTGTCCGGGCTGGAACTGGCGCAGCGCATCGCCCGCCATGAGTTGCCGATCAAGGTGGTGATCGTGACCACCTTCGCCCGCGCCGGCTTCCTGCGCCGCGCGTTGGAGGCCGGCGTGCTGGGCTACCTGTTGAAGGACGCACCGGCCGAGAATCTGGCCGACGCACTGCGCAAGGTGAACCAGGGCATCCGCGCGATCGACCCGCAGCTGGCGCTGGATGCGTGGTCGCAGGCCGACCCGCTGACCGACCGCGAGCGCCGGGTGCTGCGGCTGGCGGGCGAGGGCCGTACGGCCAGCGAGATTGCCGAGCAGCTGGGGTTGTCGCACGGTACGGTGCGCAATTACCTGTCCGAGTGCATCGGCAAGCTGGGCGTGGCCAATCGCATCGAGGCGTATCGGCTGGCGCGGCAGAAGGGGTGGTTGTAGGGGATCATTTCCGCGACCGCGGAGGGGTGTCACTTTCTTTGCTCGTGCAAAGAAAGTAACCAAAGAAACACGCCGCCGGGCCGCGAGCCGGTGCTGCGCACCGGTGCCCTGCGCTTCTCGGGAAATCAGGGGACGGCGCCGAACTCGCTGCGCTCAGACACCGGCGCCTCTTCGCCCCTGATTCCCCTGCGATGCTCGGCTCGCTCAAGGCGGACCCAAGGTCAAATGCCACAGCTGCACCCAGTGGAACCACGCCATGGGTGGATGCTGTTGCCGTTGATCTTGACCTTCCAGTCCGCCTTGAGCGCAGGGCACCGACGTGCGAAGCACGCCGGCTCGCGGCCGGCGGAGCGATTCTTTGGTTACTTTCTTGATGGCGCACATCCATGTGCGCCACCCTACGGGCCGGCTGCGCCGTTCCGCGCTGCTCCTGCAGCGCGGTGCACGAGCAAAGAAAGTGACACCTCCCCGCAGGCGCGGAAACGATCCGCCGGGAACTCCCGGCGAACCCGATCAATCCTTCCCGCGCGCCATCGCCTGGAACACCCCGTCACGCCGCACCCACAGGTGGAACAGCGCCGCCCCCACGTGCATCAGCACCGTGGCGAACAATACATAGGCCAGCAGGCTGTGCGCGTTGCGCAGCGCGGCATACAGCGCCGGGGTGTGCGGCACGATCGGCGGCAGGTGCAGGCCACCCCACAGCACGATCGGGTAACCCCCGGCCGACAGCATCGCCCAGCCGATCAGCGGCATCGCCAGCATCAGCGCGTACAGCATCCAATGCGACGCCTTGGCCGCCATCACCTGCCACACCGGCAGATCGGCCGGCAGCGGCGGCGGGCGATGGCGCAGCCGGTTATACAGGCGCAGCAGCACCAGCAGCAGGATCGCGATGCCCAGTGGACGGTGCAGGTCGATCAGCACGGGGCGCAGATGCAGCGAGGCGACCATGGTCACGCCGATGAACAGCATGGCGATGATCATCAGCGCCATCGACCAGTGCAGCACCCGCGCCAGCAGGTTGAAGTGGCCATTGCCGGTGCTCATCGTGCGGCCTCCTTCGGTTGCTCCACGTTGCCGCTGGCGCGCTCGCGTTCGCGGCGGTTGAACGACTGCGAGTACACGGCCGAGCGTGCGGCCAGGATCGGATCGTCGCTGCCGCGCACGCCGCTGGGCAGGATCAGCGGATCGAAGTTGATCTGTCCGCAGGCGCCTTCTTCCTGCGACTGCATGCGGTCCAGGCTGAGCACGCCGGCCACCACCTGTTCACGCGACTCGGGCCACGCTACCGACGGATCATCGATGGCGTCGCCGGGCTCGGCGGTGCTGACGACCAGGTTCCAGCGCACCGGACCACTGGCCAGGCGCTGCTGCAGTTCCTGGCTGAGGAAATCGACGCTGGCCTGCTTGCGCGTTTCGGCATCCATTTCCACCACCGGTGCCTGCGGCTGCCAGCGCCAGCGCACCGCGCGCTTCTGGCCCTGCGCATTGGTGAACCAGAAGCTGTTGACGCTGTTGAAGGTGGTGTCGGCCCAGCTGCTGGTCCACGGCGCGGTCTTGGCCCATTGCTGGAAGGCCTGTGCACTGGGGTACTTCGCCAGCACGGCCGCCATCTTCTGCGGGTCGGGCTTGCCGGTGGCCGGGTCGGGAATGGAGGCGCGGGTCTGCTCGAAGAACGCCTCGGCATCGGGAACGGCGAAGAACGGGAAGCTGTTCATCGCCATCCGCCACTCCTGGCCGTCATCGCTGACCAACTGCACCGCCAGGCTGCGCACGCGCGCGGTGTTGTCGGCACCGTAGGGATCGCCGCCGCCGATCGACAGCCGCCCCATCACCGGCACGCGCGGTTGCGAGAACATCCGTGCGCTGGACAGCGTCGGCGCCTGCGCGCTCGGTTCGAACCAGCCGCTCACGCAGATGCCCTTGCTGTGCGCACGGCGGAAGCCTGGATGCGCCGGGCCGGTGGCTTCGATGGTGTCGGTGAAGCGCTGCGCGGTCAGGCGGTTGCCGATCCAGCCGGCCAGCCAGGCGAAGGTCAGTGCGACGGCACCCAGGATGAGCGCGATCAGTGCGATCCAGAGCAGTGGCGAATGCCTGCGCGGTGCGCCCGGCGCCTGGCCGGCGCGGGTATAGCGGAAGAGCGACATGGTCGGGTTCCTGCCTTCACGGAGCGTGTGGGTGGTCGACCCGCACATCCTCGCAGAACCCTTCCAGGCCCGGTATTCAAATTTTCGTCAAGTTTGCCGGGGACGGCGTGCCGACCAGGGTCGGCACCCACCCGATCAGCTGTAGCGCGCCTTCAGCATCGCCCATGCCGAGCGCAGCGCCAGCGCTTCGCCACCGGCCGGACGGCCCGGTCGCTCGCCGTCGTTCCAGGCATAGACGTCCAGATGGGCCCAGCGCTGGCCGTCTTCCAGGAAACGTTCCAGGTACAGCGCGGCAGTGACCGAGCCGGCCATGCGCGAACCGGCATTGGCCAGGTCCGCGATGCCACTGGTCAGGTAACGCAGGTAGGGGCGCCACAGCGGCATGCGCCAGACCGGGTCGCGGGTCGCATCGCCGGCCTGCAGCCACTGCTGGGCCACGCTGTCATCGTTGCTGAACAGTGCCGGCAGGTCCGGGCCCAACGCGATGCGTGCGGCACCGGTGAGGGTGGCGAAGTCCAGCACCAGGTCGGGTTTCTGCTCGCTGGCAAAGGTCAGCGCGTCGCACAGGATCACGCGGCCTTCGGCGTCGGTGTTGTCGATCTCCACGCTCAGGCCCTTGCGCGTGGCGATGACTTCGCCCGGGCGGAAGGCATCCGGGCCGATCGCGTTTTCCACCGCCGGCACCAGCAGGGTCAGCCGCACCGGCAGCCCGCGGGCCATCACCAGGCCGGCCAGGGCCAGCGCGTGCGCGGCGCCGCCCATGTCCTTCTTCATGTTGCGCATGCCGTCGGCCGGCTTGATGTCCAGGCCGCCGGTGTCGAAGCACACGCCCTTGCCGACCAGCACCAGCGCCGGGTCGGTGTCCTTGCCCCAGCGCAGCACGATCAGGCGCGGAGCGCGGTGCGAGGCGCGGCCCACGGCGTGGATGGCCGGGAAGTTCTGCTTCAGCAGCGCATCGCCGGTGATCGCCTCGACCTCGGCGCCATGCGCGTCGGCCAGCGCACGTGCGGCGTCTTCCAGCTGCTGCGGACCCATGTCCTCGGTCGGGGTGTTGACCCAGTCACGCACGCGCAGGCTGGCGGTGATCAGGTCGGCCGCTTCGCCGGTGGGGGTGGCCACCAGCTGCGCCGGCGCACGGTGGCGCTTGCGGTAGCGGTCGAAGCGGTAGCTGCCCAGGCCCCAGCCGAGCTGCATCAGCGCCTGTTCGGCGGCCGGCAGTTCGCTGGCCAGCTGCCACACGCTGCCTTCCGGCAGGGCGTGCGGAGCGTGCGAGTAGCTGTAGGCGTCGGCGCGATCACCGACGCCGATCACCGCACCGGCCAGGCCGTCGGCACCGGGCAGCAGCGCGGTGCTGAAGGCGCCGGCAGTAAACCCCTGCGATGCCAGCCAGGCCTGGGTGGCGGCCGGCTGGCCCTCCTTCCAGGCTGCGAACTGCTCGCGGTCCAGCACGTACAGCGGCAGCGCTGCGGTGGCGTCGGTGGTGAAACCAGTGATCTCGCTCATGCGTCAGATACTCCGGGGTGCGGCAGCGTCGAGGTTGGCATCCAACCAGTCGGCCAGGCCGGTGAGGGTGTCGAACTGCAGGTCCGGCTGCAGCTGCGGATGGGTCCAGGTGGCGGCTTCACGGTTGATCCAGCACCCGCGCAGGCCTGCGGCGATCGCGCCGGCCACGTCCATCTCGGCATGGTCGCCGACATGCAGCACCTGTGCCGGCGCCACACCCAGGCGGGTGCAGGCGGCGTGGAAGATGCTGGCCTCGGGCTTGGCCGCGCCGTGCTCGCGCGCGCCCAGCTGGAAGGCGAAATGATGGGCCAGGCCGATCCGTTCCAGATCGGCATTGCCATTGCTCAGCGCCGCCACCGGCACCCGCGCGGCAATCCGCGCCAGTGCCTCGATCGCATCGGGGTAGCACTCCACCTGGTTGCGCGCGGCGTAGAACACTTCATACGCCGGCTCCAGCAGGTCGAGGCTGGCGCCGCTGCCGTGCAGGGCTTCGTGCAGGGTCAGCCGGCGCAGAGCGCTCAGGTCGTGATGGAGGTGCGGATGGGCGTGGTACAGGCGCTCGCGCAGTTCGCGCATCGCTGCCACCGGATACATCGCGGCGGTGGCGGGGCTGTGTTCACGCATCCACTCGTGCAGGACCAGGTCGATGCGGGCGCCGATCGGAGCGAACGGCCACAGCGTGTCGTCAAGGTCGAGGGTGATGGCTTGGACGGGGAAATTCACCCCGCCATTCTACGCCTGCCCGCGCGGGCTTTCATTCCAGCAGGCGCGCCCAGCCCTGCATGCCGTCCAGCCGTGCCAGCACCAGCTTGATGCACACCAGCAGCGGCACTGCCAGCAGCAGCCCGATCATGCCCCAGGCCCAGCCGAACACCATCAGTGCCAGGATCAGCACCAGCGGTGACAGCTTCATGCGCCGCCCCAGCACGATCGGGGTCACCACCTGGCCCTCCACGGTATGCAGGGCCAGGTAGGCCGCCGCCGGCAGCAGCGCCTGCAGCGGGTCGCTGAATTCCACGAAGCCCATCAGCAGCATCAGGGCCACGCCGATCAGTGGGCCCACGTAGGGCGCGAAATTCAGCAGCGCCGCCACCGTGCCCCACAGCAGTGCGTCCTGCAGGCTGATGCCGAACAGCATCAGGACACCGGCGAACACCAGCCCGACCAGGGTATTGATCACGCTGATGGTCAGCACGTAGCGCGAGACCTCGCGCTCGATCGAACGCAGGATGTCGCTGGTGAAGCGCTGTTGCTGGCGGTTCGGGAACAGCGCGATCGCCGCGCGCTGCAGGTTCTGCCCGTAGATCATGAAGAACAGGGTCAGCAGCACCACCGCCAGCACCGAGGCGGCCAGCCGTGGTGCACGGGTCAGCATGCGGTACGGGTCGTCGAGCTGGGTGCGGATCACCTGCACCTTGCGGTTGCTGTCACCGCCGGCGACACGCGCGAAGTTCTCCGCGGCCTGGTTGGCCTGCTGCACCGGCTTGGTCAGGTCCTGTACCTGGCGCGCGACCTTGCGCAGCTGCTGCGGGGCTTCCTGTGCCCACTCCATCGCCGGGCCGATCAGCTGCACCGCCAGCGCACCGGTCACGCCGAGACCGGCGCCGAGCACCAGCAGAGCGCCCAGCGCACGTGGAATCCACAGCTTCTGCAGCAGGCGCAGGATCGGGTTGCCGACCAGCGCGAAGAACATCGCCAGCAGCACCGGCAGGATGATGTCCTGTGCGGCCCACAGGGCGTAGCCCACCGCCAGCGTGGCCAGCACCACCAGCGACATCGGCCCGCGCGGGCGCGACGGTGGCGGCAGCGGCGCCTCGGGTAGTTCGGGGCCGGCCGCTGACGGGGACAGGAGGGGCTCGCTCATCGACGCATCAACCGGGAAGGGAAGCGCATTATCCGCCGGCCGCGATCGGCGCGGCGGATTCCATCCATCAACGTTCGGACAGCTCAGTGGCCGCTTCGGCCGGACGCGGCTCGCGCAGTTCCGGTTCCACCGCCGGCTGTGCTGCCGGGCGAGCGGCGGATGCCGATGCGGCCGCCTGTGCCTGTTCGCTGGCATCGTCGGCTTCTTCGGCGGCATCGTCGGCGGTGGCTGCGGCCTGCGCCGCCATGGCCGTAGCGAACGCGGCCTGCGCGCTGGCGAACAGGTTCGAGACCGAGCCCACCATCTGCAGCCAGCGGGCGCCGTTGACCTTGCCCGGCACTTCCAGCTTGCCGGCGATGAAGCCGCCAGCCAGGCCGACCACCACGATGCGCAGCGGCGACCAGCCCTGGCGCCAGACCTGGCTGAGCGTGGACCAGTGGTCCTGGGTCTCGACCAGGCGCACCGTCACCACCTGTTCGCAGCGTTTCACCCGCCGCTGCAGCGCACCGAACTTCATGGCTTGCCCTCCGGCAGCTGCACATCGGCATCCGGGTCATCTTCGCTGGGCTCGTCGAACAGGCCCAGGCGTGACAGCTGGCGCCGGGTGGCGTGCATGCCGGTGTGGTGGAAGAAGTAGGACACCCGCCAGATCGCATAGCCGGTCACGGCCAGGCTCAGCAGCGAGGTGATCAGCAGGGCCTGCAGCCAGCTCAGGCCCCAGCTCTGCAGCAGGGCGATGACGGTGGCCGCCATCAGCAGCCAGGCCGACGCACCGAACACGATCGCCACGCCGGCCCAGGCCAGCGCACGGCCGAACGCACTGCGTGCCAGCGCAAAGTCGGCCGAAGCCAACCGGCGCAACGAGCGCAGCGAATGCTTGGCCGAATCGGCGGCGGCACGGCCGGCCGCACCGACCTGGCGGATGCTCTCATCCAGCGGCGGGGTGGCCGCCGGATCAGGCGCTTGCGCGTTGTCTTCGCTCACGCTGCGGCTTACTTGTCGCTGCTGCCGCGAGCCAGCTTGGCGATGATCCAGCCGGCGGCGAAGGCGACGCCGAACGAGGCCAGCGGACGTTCGCGGATCAGCTCAGCGGCGCTGTCGATCAGATCCTTGCCCTTGTCCATCAGTGCATCGACCTGTTCCTTGGCGGCGGCACCACCGAACTCGGCGGCGGCCAGGCCGGACAGCGCGCTGTCGGACAGTTCGGCCTTGACGTTGGCCTTGCCGATGCGCAGTTCATCGGTCGCAGCACCGGTTGCGCCCTTGATCGCACCGCCGGCAGCCGTGGCGGCCTGCTTCAGGTGGGAACCGGCTTCACCCAGGTGTTCCTTCAGGTTCTCGGTATTGGTGGGGCTCATCGAATCACTCCTGTTGCGATGGGGGAACGGGTGTCGGCGGTGCCGACCTGGACTGACAGCAATAGCATTGCCGGGGTATAGGGGGTGTTACGGCGGGGCGATCAGCGCATCACGAGCTGGCCCTGCTGCTGGCCGTTGTTGCGCAGCACGCGCAGCACCAGGGTCGGCGGGCGCTGCTGGAAGTTGGCGCGCCAGCTGGCCAGGTCGGCGAATTCACCCACCGTGGCGTCGGTGATGATGTCGCCCTGCTGCAGGCCGTTGCTGGCCGCGCGACTGCCGCGCTTGACCTCGCTGACCAGCACGCCGCCAACGCCCGACTGGCGCAGCGATTCGGGCAGGTCGACGAAGGTGGCGCCGCCCAGGCGCGGGTCCAGGCTGTCGCCGGTCACTGCACGTGCCTGCTCCTTCAGCGTTGCCTTGATCTGCAGCGGCTTGCCTTCGCGGCGCACGTCCAGCGTCAGCGGGCTGCCGACCGCGGCCAGGCCTTCGACGTTGTGCAGCGCCTCGGCGCTGTCCACGCGCTGGCCATTGGCCGAGACCACCACGTCGCCCGGCTTCAGGCCAGCGGTCGCGGCGGCCGAACCGGCCAGTACGCGGGTGATCAGCGCGCCGCGGCTTTCGCCCAGGCCCAGGCCCTGCGCGATCTGCGCGGTCAGGTTCTGGCTCTCCACGCCCAGCGTGCCGCGCACCACCACGCCATGCTTGACCAGCTGGTCGACCACGCTGCGCGCCAGGTTGGAGGGAATCGCCAGGCCCAGGCCGATGTTGCCGGCCATGCTGCCCTGCGGATTGAAGCTGGCGGTATTGATGCCGACCAGCTGGCCCTGCAGGTCGACCAGCGCGCCGCCGGAATTGCCCGGATTGATCGACGCATCGGTCTGGATGAAGTTCTGGTAGCCCAGGCCGCGGATGCCGCTGCGGCCCACGGCCGAGACGATGCCGGAGGTGACCGTCTGGCTGAAGCCGAACGGATTGCCGATGGCCACCACGAAGTCGCCCACCCGCAGCTGGTCGCTGTTGCCGAGCTTGATGTCGGTCAGGTTCTGCGCCGGGATGCGGATCAGCGCGATGTCGGTATCGCGGTCCGAACCGAGGAATTCGGCCTTGACCGTGCGCCCGTCGGCCAGCGTCACCTGCACGTCATCGGCATTGTCGATGACATGGTGGTTGGTCAGCACCAGGCCTTCCTTGGCGTCGATGATCACGCCCGAGCCCAGCGATTCATTGATGCGTTCCTGCGGGATGTCCGGGAACAGGCGGCGGAAGAACGGGTCGTTGAAGAAGGGGTTGCGCACGCGCACCACCTGCTTGGTGTTGACGCTGACCACTGCCGGCATCGCCTTCTCCAGCATCGGCGCCAGCGAGGGCACCGCCTGTCCGGCGACCGAGGCCGGCAATGCTGCGGTGGTCGGCAACACCGTCGGCAGCGGTGCGGCATCGGCGCGGTTGTCCAGGTGTGCATTGAGGCCGGTGGCAACGAAGCCACCAAAGGCAGCGGCGATTGCGAGCGTGAGCAGGGTGGGGAGCGGTCGCATGGGCGTCGGTTCGCAGGCGTGGGTGGGGGCGGTTCGGCCCTACGGTAAAACAAGCTGAATGAGTGTGTCGCGATCTGGATAAATGCGCCATGAAAACCGCGTGCCCGGCCGGCGTGTCCATGGGGCGGCGACGCGGCCAAAGCGACCGTCATGGCCGCGATGCGTGCACTGCCGAAGGTCGCCGACCGCTAGCTGGACACAGACCGATACCTGCGCAGTTCCGCGCAACCGGGTGCCGCAATGCGCCACAACCTGCGCGGATCAGCGCATCGGTGCCGGCCACAGCGGTGCTGCCCATCCTGCGTGTGGCGTGTGTGGCGCAGTCCTTAAAAAAAGGGGTTTGCTGCAAAGCAGTCGTGCTGGCGACCGTGCCTGGCTACACCATTGCCGTCGCAGCAGATGCGATTGGTGGCGCATGCCCCGTTCCACGATCGTCAATGTCGGTATAGCATCGCCCCGTTTTGATACTAAAGGCCCGCAGGAGGGCAACATGAGCAACGGTAATGGTGTGTCGGTCGTGACCGACGCCGTCGAGAACGTCAAAGAAACCGCCACCAATGTTGGCGAGACCATCGCCCACGCCGCCGAAGACGCCGTGAAGTCGGTCAAGAAGACCGTCAAGCGCGCCACCAAGGCTGCCGGTACCCGCGTTGCCAAGGCCAGGAAGGCCGTGGCCAAGGTCGAGAAGACCGTTGCCAAGAAGGCCGAGAAGGCTGCCAAGTCGGTCGGCAAGACCGTTGCCAAGGCCAAGCAGAAGCTGGAAGCGGCCAAGAAGAACGCCAAGGCCGAAGCCGCTGCCCTGAAGAAGGAAGTGGCCAAGAAGAAGGCTGCTGCGGGCAAGGCTGTGACCAAGAAGGCCGCTGCCGCCAAGAAGACCACCAAGGCCGCCACCAAGGCTGCCGGCAAGAAGGTCGCCACCGTGAAGAAGGCCGCCACCAAGAAGGCTGCCGTGGCCAAGAAGACCGTTGCCAAGAAGGCCGCGGCCGCCAAGAAGGTGGTCGGCAAGAAGGTCGCCACCGCCAAGAAGGCTGTGGCCAAGAAGACCGTCGCCGCCAAGAAGGCCGTGGCTGCGAAGAAGGTGGTCGGCAAGAAGGTTGCCGCCACCAAGAAGGTCGCCACCAAGAAGACCGCTGCGGCCAAGAAGGTTGTCGGCAAGAAGGCGGCCGTTGCCAAGAAGGCCGTCGGCAAGAAGACCGCTGCGGCCAAGAAGGTGGTTGGCAAGAAGACCGCCGTCGCCAAGAAGGCCGTCGGCAAGAAGGTTGCGGCCACCCGCAAGACGGTCGCCAAGAAGGCTGCGCCGCTGAAGAAGGTTGCCGCCAAGAAGGCGCCCGCCAAGAAGGCCGTGCGCAAGGTCGCCAAGCGCAAGTAATCGCGCCATGACCGAAGGCCCTGCCATCCTCCGGGTGGTGGGGCCTTTCGCGTTTCTGGGACATCGCCTGGGGCAAGATGCAGGCTCTTCCCGCCGGAGTGCCGAGCATGCGCGGTATCGACTTCAGTTCCTGGCAGGGCGTGCTGTCCACCTTGGCCGGCCTGGTCCTGATCACCCTGCTCGGCGTGGGTATCCGCCTGCTGGTGATGCAGACCCTGCAGCAGCGTCGCGAGCGCGAGAACCGGCAGATCAATGAGCGGCTGCGCACGCTGATGGCCGCCTACAAGACCCTGGGCGGTTCGTTCACCGGCGAACTGGGGGTGGACCCCAGCCATCGCCGCGACCTGCGCCAGCGCGAAGATGCCGAAGGCATCGCCGAACCGCGCTCGGACCGCGCCCGCCGCATCCGCGATGCGGTCGAGGCGGCACTGTCGGACATCCTGCTGCTGGGCACCGACGAACAGGTGCGGCTGGCCGCGCGCGCCGCCCATGAACTGGCACAGGGGCGGCCGGTGCACACCCACGACCTTGTGGTCTCGCTGCGTGACTTCGTGCGCGAAGCACTGGACCTGGCGCCGATCCCGGCCGACCTGCAGATTCCACCGCAGGGCCCGACCCGGCCCGGCGCCAGCGGTGGCGGCAAGGGCCGCAATGATGGCGATGCCAAGGGCGGTCGTCCCGGTGGAGGCGGCGGCGGTGGCGGCGGTGGAATGGGGGCCGGCATGGGCCTGGGTGCCGGCGCCGCACTGGGCGCCGGCCATGCCGCTGCCAGCGATGACACGGACGCGCGCTGAGCGCGCCCGCACGCTTCAGGGCGTCAGTTCGTAGATCGGCACGAAGCCGCCGTAGATCATCCGCGCGCCGTCGAACGGCATCGGATTCTTCGCCGGATCCAGCCGCGGATCTTCCATCATCTTCTGCATGCCGGCGTCGCGGGTTGCCTTGTCCGGCCATTCGATCCAGGAAAACACCACCGTCTCATCCGGCGTGGCTTTCACTGCGCCGAAGAAGTCGGTGGTCTTGCCGTGCGGTACGTCGTCACCCCAGCACTCGACCACACGCAGCGCGCCGTATTCGATGAAGACGGGATCACCCGCGCGCGCGTGGGCGAGGAACTTCTCCTTGTTGGCGGTGGGCACCGCCAGGACGAAACCATCGATGTAGCTCATTGCCTGCCTCCGGATGGACCGTGCCGCATGCACGGCCTTCAAGTACCCGACGAACCAGGGCGGCGTGGATCGACACCCTGGCGATGCCTGTTCAGCCCGGGCCACCGGGCAGTGGCGCCAGTATCGTATCCGGCGGTTGCCGGCCGGCCAGGTGGCGCACGAAGTAGTCCCACATGCGGTGCGTGTAGGTAGCGTCGTTGCGGAACAACTCATGGTCCTGGCGGGCCAGGTACAGCAGGTCGTACCCGCGCTGGGCCTTGTTCAGGGCGGCGGCCAGCTGCAGGGTCAGCGCCGGTGGCGCGTTCTCGTCCAGTTCGCCATAGACCAGCAGCAGATGCCCACGCAGGTTGCCGGCCAGCGCGGCATTGTCGAGTCCGGCAAACGGCGCCGGCACGCCATCGGCCATGGCCGTAGCCGGCAGCACGCCGCCGAACAGCCGGTCCATGCCGTGCAGGGCGCCACCATACATGCCCTGGAAATTGTGGCTGCCGGCCGAGGCCACGCCCACCTTGTAGAACGCCGGGTAGCGCAGCAGGGCGCGCGCCGCGCTGTAGCCACCGAACGAATGCCCATAGATGCCGACCCGCTGCAGGTCGATGCCCGGGTAGCGTTCGCCCAGCTGTCGCAGCGCGGCCACATGGTCATCCAGCTGCACATCGGCGGCGCGCAGGAAGCTGCTGTCATGGAACGCCTTGTCGCGCCCACCGGTGCCGCGCGCATCGATGCTGACCACCACGAAGCCGAGTTCGGCCAGGCTGGCGCGTGACACCGGGTTCAACGCGGACACCGCTTCGGCGTAGGTCACCGGCGCATTGCTGATGAAGGCGCCGCCGTACATCGCATCGATCACCGGGAAGCTGCCATCATCGCGATAGTCACGGGGCAGGTAGACGGTGGCGAAGATCGGTGTGCGCCCATCGGCGGCCAGCAGCCGCTCGCGCCGTGGTGGTCGCCACCCGGCAGCAACCACTGTGCGGTTGTCCGCTTCTTCCAGCAACAGCACTTCACGGCCGTCATCGCTGGCCCGCAGCACGGTGCGTGGTGGCTGGTCGAGACGGGAAACGGTATCCACCAGATAGCCACCGCCAGGCGACAGCGCCTGCGGCGCGCGTCCGCCGAACAGCGCGCCGGTGCCGGCATCGGCCAAGTGGTCGTTGCCATCGGCGGCCAGGCGCTGGATCGGCCCGCCCTGCAGCGATACCCGGTACAGGCCGCGCACATAAGGGTCGCCCCCGTCCACGCCGCCGGCACTGAAGTAGGCCCAACCGCCTGCGCCGTCCACGCCCAGCAGGTCGCGTACCACCCAGGGGCCACGGGTCAGCTGGGCCAGCACCTTGCCGTCGGACAGGCGCACCCGGTACAGGTGGCCGCGGCCGTCGCGCTGCGAGAACCACACGGCGGTGTCCCGCCCGGGCAGGATCGCCACGGCCGGTCGGTTGTACGAATACACGTTGAGCTGCAGGCGGGTGTCGCTGGCTTCCTCCAGTACGGTGCGCACTGCACCGCTGCCGGCTTCGATCTCCACCAGGCGCAGGCGCCGTGGCGTCCCGAAGTGCGCGATCACCGCGTACAACCGGCCCCCGTCCCAGCCCAGCACGCCGGCTTCGCTGAGCGTGTTCCAGCCCTCGGGCAGCGCGATGTCGTGCTGTTGACCGCTGCGGGTATCCACCACGTACAGGCTGTCGCGCACCTGCTGGGCATCACCCAGCACGCCCAGCTTCACCGCATGCACGCGCGGGCGCGCGCTGTCGGCGGGCGTGCTTTCCAGATAGGGATAGTCCAGCAGGGCACGCTCGTCATAGCGGATGCCGGCCACGTAGCGGCCATCCTGTGACCAGCCGACCGCGAACGGCCGCATCGGCATCCGGCCCTGCCGGCGCGGAATGCCACGCAGCGCGAAGTCCGGCAGCACGCCATAGCCATGCCCGGGTTCACCGCCGGCCGTCAGCGCGCGTGCCACGGTTCCGGGCGAGTGCAGCCATAGATCGTGGCCGCGCACCTGCAGCCACGCATCGGCAACGGGCGAAGGCAGTGCGTCGGCCGGCGGCAACGGATCCTGCGCGCGCGCGCATTGCCAGCGTGGCCACTGGCAATCGATCGGCACCTCACCGTTGAAACGCAGGCGCAGGCCAGCGTCCACCGCCTGCACGCTGGCCAGGCGCAGGTATGGCCCGTTGGCAGCGAAGGGGGCCACCGCTGTGTCCAGCGCGGTCGGCTCGAACAGGATCTGGCGACCGGCCGTTGCCGGATCGACCAGCACGGCCTGGCGCCGGCCCTGTGCGTCTTCGCGTTCGTACCAGAAGCGCCCGTCGGGCAGCCAGTTGGGCAGCACCGACGCATTGCGCAGTGCACCGCGCAGATGACTGTCGTGCACGCGTTCGGCGCGTTGGTAGTCGCTGGCCTGCAGCGCATGTGCAGGCGCGGATGAAACCAGCGCAGCGCTGGCCAGGACGGTCGCGCGGACCATCCTCTGTAGCGGGTCGGGCAGGTGCAAGGCAACCTCCTGTTGCAATCGTCGATGAATCACAAATGCACGCGCGGCGCGCGCGTATGCCAGAGAGAGCCTGAATCAAGGCAAAAAATTCAGCAATGCGAAGACCGCTGTTTTCAGGGAGCGTTGTGGCGAATAACGGAGAATTTACATTCCCGATGCGATGGCGCCCTGGCGCTGCTGCACACCATAAGAAAGTAAAGGTGTACCCCCATGAAGAATTCGCTGATTGCTCTGGCCCTGGCCGCTGCCCTGCCGTTCACCGCTTCGGCCGCTGAGAACCTGTCCTACAACTACGCCGAAGCCAACTACGCCAAGACCGACAACGATGCGTTCAAGTCCGACGGTTGGGGCGTGAAGGGTTCCTACGGCTTCCTGCCGAACTTCCACGCCTTCGGTGAGTACAGCCGCCAGGAATTCGACCACACCAACGTCAAGCTGGACCAGTGGAAGATCGGTGCCGGCTACAACGTTGAAATCGCTCCGTCGACCGACTTCGTTGCCCGCGTTGCCTACCAGAAGCTCGACCAGAAGCACGGCCTGGACTTCAACGGCTACAGCGCTGAAGCCGGTGTCCGCACTGCCTTCGGTGCCCACGCCGAAGTCTATGGCCTGGTCGGCTACGAAGACTACGCCAAGAAGCACGGCGTCAATCCGGATGGCCAGTGGTACGGCCGCCTGGGTGGTCAGGTCAAGCTGAACCAGAACTGGGGCCTGAACGGCGAGCTGAAGATGAACCGTCACGGCGACAAGGAATACACCGTCGGCCCGCGCTTCAGCTGGTAATTGCTGCCCCGGCGCGATCGCGCGCTGGAAACGCTTCGACAGGCCCGGCTTCTGCCGGGCCTGTTGCGTTTGCGAAGGCGCAAAACGGAATGCCATCTGACTGACGGGTCACGCAGGCCTGGCATTGCAAGGAATTGGATTCCTCCGCTGCCGGCTCCGTTCTACCGTGGCGGTCCCATGTTGCTGGACATGCCCCCCCATGCCGCCCGCACTTCCACCCCTGCTTCCCGACCGGCCCCAACGCCTGGCATTGCTGGACCCGCATCCGGTACTGCGATTGGGCGTGGAAGTGCTGTTGCGACAGCAGAGTGGCGTGCAGGTCCGCGTGAGCCTGTCCAGCGAGGCGCATCTGCTGCAGCTGCTGGAGCGCAGCCCGACCTGTGTGGACCTGCTTCTGGTCGACGCGCTGCCGATGGGCGATCTGGGCGATGGATTGGCCCTGCTGCGCCGCTTGTCGCAACGCTGGCCGGCGCTGCCGGTGCTGGTGTTGTCGGCACACTGCAACGCCAGCACGGTGACCAGCAGCATGCGTGCCGGCGCGCGTGGCTTCCTGTCCAAGTCGACCGCGCCGGATGTGTTGCTGCATGCGATCGACGTGGTGGCCCGCGGAGGATGCTTCGTGCCACCGGAGCTGCGCGCGGAACTGAACGCGTCGCGGGCGCGCAGCACGCCGGCGCCGGTGCTGGCGCCGTTGAGCCGACGCGAGCGCGAAGTGCTTGGCCTGGTGCTGAAAGGGGTCAGCACCAGCGAGATGGCGCTGCGATCGGGGCGTTCGGCCAGCACGATCAGCTCGCAGAAAACCTCGGCTTACCGCAAGCTCGGCATCCGCGGCGACGGCGATCTGTTCCGCTTCCGCCACCTGCTCGATTGCGGGTGAGAGGGCTTATTCGCCCTGGTACTGCTTCTCTTCCACCAGCGCCGAACCGGCCACGCGGTTGATCTCGTTCTTCACCTGCACGCGCTCGCCGTTGGTGCCATAGACGCCGCGCGCCAGCTGGATGAACACCTCGTCGAACACCTGGGCCGCTTCCTTGTCGCGCAGCTGGTCCTGGATATCCCACATGCGTTCGTTGATCACCTTCAGCTGCTGCTTCAGCGCGGCCAGCGCCGGCTGTGCCTGCAGCTGCTGCTGCTGCAGCGGCAGAAGGCCGTCCAGCTCGGTGCGCACATTGGCTAGCTTGGCGGCATCGTCGATGCGCTCGGCCTTGATCTCGAGAATGGTGATCTTGTCGATCAGCTCGCCGATCGATACCGGGGTCAGGATGGCGTCCACGCGGTTGGTTCCTGGAAACAGGCCGCCATGATAACGCGCCCGTATCGAAGCGCCGCCCCTCCACGGGATTTACGCCGAATTTGCGCTGCGGGCCGGGCAACGCCCTCGATCCGTTACGGCCCGGCCCTCGACACTGCCGTCCCGGCGGCAGGACCGCCTTCGACGAGGAAAACAGTGCAGTGAACAGCAAGGGGACGACGGCGGCCATGGTGGCCGCCCTGGCAGGGCTGCTCGGAATCGGCAGTGCGCAGGCCCAGGTACAGGTCAGCGGCAGCGCGGCGTTGACCAGCGACTACGTGTGGCGTGGCAGCTCGCAGAGCGATGGTGACCCGGCGGTGCAGGCCGGTGCGAAAGCAGCCATCGCATCGGGCTGGTACGCCAGCGTGTGGGGCTCGAACGTTTCGTTCAAACCGGACAATGGCGCGCGCAGCGAGTTCGACCTGGTGGCGGGCTGGTCCGGCACGCTCGCGCCGGATTGGGCGCTGGATGCCAACCTGACCCGCTATGTGTACCCGGGCACCGGTCGCGCGCTGGACTGGACCGAACTCAATGCCACCGTGACCTGGAAGCAGCGCGCCTGGCTGCAGGTCGCGCATTCCAACGACGCGCTGGCCGGGAGGCATCGCGGTACCTATGCCCAGCTGGGCGTGCGTGTGCCGCTGCACGAGCGGTTCCGCCTGGAGGCGGCGGTGGGCCAGTACTGGCTGGCCACCGCGCAGGGGCCGGATTACCTGCATGGCCAGCTCAGTGCGGTTGCCACGCTGGCGCCGGCATGGGAGCTGCGCGCCACCGTGCACGACACCGACAGTGCGGCCAAGCGCCTGTTCCCGGGCAATGCCGGTGGACGCTGGGAGCTGGCGCTGCAGGGCAGCTTCTAGTTCGACGCCGCAGCCTGGCGCGCGCGCAGCGCGCCGGGCAGCCACAGCAACAGGGCCAGCACCGCCACCGCGGCACCGGCCACGCACACGCCGGTCCAGCCGAAGTGCTGGTAGACCTGCGCCGACAGCAGCGAGCCCAGCGAACCGCCGATGAAGTAGCCGGTCATGTAGCCGGCATTGAGCCGGTTGCGTGCGGCAGGCTGCAATGCATAGATCAGGTTCTGGTTGCTGACGTGCAGCAACTGCGCGGCCAGGTCCAGCACCACCACGCCGACCAGCAGCGCCAGCAGCGAATGTGCAGACAGCCCCAGCGGCAGCCATGACAGCAGCAACAGCACCAGTGCGATGGCGGTGGCGCGGCCAGTCTGCCCGCGGTCGGACATGCGCCCGGCCAGACCCGCGGCCAGCGTGCCGGCGGCACCGACCAGTCCAAACAGGCCGATGGTGGCATCGCTGTACTCATACGGCGGTTGTGCCAGCAGGAAGGCGAGCGGGGTCCAGAAGATCGCGAACATGGCGAAGCTGCAGGCACCGAGCAGGGTGCGCTGGCGAAGCACCGGTTCCTGCACGAACAGCACGCCGATCGAGCGCAGCAACGCGAAGTAGCCCAGGCCGGCACTGTGATGGAAACGCGGCAGCCCGCGTTGCAGCGCCAGTGCGGTCAGCACCAGCGTGCCGGCGGCAATCGCATACACCAGGCGCCAGTCGCCCAGGCTGGAAAGCAGGCCGGCCACGGTGCGTGCCAGCAGGATGCCCAGCAGCAGGCCACTCATCAGCGTGCCGACCACCCTGCCCCGATGCTCCGGCGCGGCCAGCGTGGCGGCGAACGGCACCAGCACCTGCGCCACTACCGAAAACAGGCCGGTGATCGCGGTACCCACCAGCAGCCAGGCCAGCGATGGTGCGCAGGCGCTGATCACCAGGCCGCCGGCCGACAGCAGGCTCATCACCACGATCAGGCGGCGGCGTTCGAACAGGTCTCCCAGCGGCACCAGCAGGATCAGCCCGGCGGCATAACTCAGCTGCGCAGCGGTGACCACCATGCCGACCTGGCCGAACGGCACGCCGAAGGCATCGGCGATGGTGTGCAGCAGCGGCTGCGCGTAGTAGTTGCTGGCCACCGCGACACCGGTGGCGACCGACATCAGCAGCACCTGCCAGCGATGCAGTGGGGGGAGAGTGGGGCTCACGCGATGTTCCAGAAAGCGGGGTGCACAGTGTCCGCCTGCTGCAGTCATGATGGAAATGAATCATCATCATCCCTGTCATCTGGAAATGAGATGGTTGCGTGAATCTCAAGCAGCTCGAATTCGCCGTGGCCCTGGCCGAGGAGGGCAACTTCACCCGTGCCGCCGAGCGCTGCCACGTGGTGCAGTCCGCGCTCAGCCACCAGATTGCCTACCTGGAGCGGGAGCTGGGCACGCCGCTGTTCGAACGCCTGCCGCGCCAGGTTCGCCCGACCGCCGCAGGCGAGGCGCTGCTGGTGCATGCACGCCAGGTGCTGGCCAGCCTGCGCCACCTGCGCGCCGACGTGGCCGCCGTCAGTGGTGAAGTACGTGGGTTGCTGGCGATCGGTCAGATTTCGTCGCTCACCGACATCGACGTGGTGGCGATGCTGGCCGCCTTCCAGCAGGCGCACCCGCAGGTGGAGTTCCAGCTGCGGGTGGAAAAGAGTGAAGTGCTGATCGCGCAGGTGCAGTCGCGCGCGCTGGACGTGGCACTGGTCGGGCTGGCGCCGTCCGCGGCGCTGGACGGTGTCTGCCACCGCATGCTGCAGGAGGAGGATCTGGTGGCGGTGCTGGCGCCGTCGCACCGGTTGGCCAGGCGCAAGCGGTTGCCCCTGGCCGAACTGCAGGACGAGGCGCTGGTCGACTTCCCGCGCGGTACCGGCGCACGCCGGCAGACCGATGAGGCGTTCGCCGCCGCCGGCCTGCCGCACACGGTGCGCTTCGAGGTCAACCTGATGGAACTGGTCGAGCGTTTCGTCCGCCACGGGTTGGCGGTCGGCATCGTGCCGGCGTTGATCGCCGACGGTTTCGAGGGCGTGGTGCAGATTCCGCTGCAACCGACCCCGACCCGCCGCGTGCACCTGGTCTGGCAGCGGGTGCCGACGCCGGCGGCGCGCGCGTTCGTCGAAGCCGTGCTCAGCCGCGCAGGCGCAGGCTCAGGCCCTTGAGGAAATTGCGCAGCATCTGGTCCAGGCAGCGCCGGTAGTTGGCGTGGCCGGGTTGGCGGAACAGCGCGCCGACTTCCGACTTGGATGCCTTGAATCCGGCGCTGGCGAAGATCTCCATCAGGTCCACGTCACGCAGCTGGAAGGCCACCCGCAGCTTCTTCAGCACCAGGTTGTTGTCGATGCGGGTTTCCACCGCACGCTGCGGCTGGCTCTCGTCGCGGCCGCGCAGGTGCACGATCAGGCCATCGAGGAAGTGCGCCAGTGCGCTGTCGCTCATTGCTTCGAAGCCGGATTCATCCTCGCGGCGCAACCAGGCCTTGACCTGTTCGGTATCCACGGCGAACGCCGGATCGGCCATCTGGCACAAGGTCACCACGTGGTGGTCGCCCAGGTCCAGGGAGTAGCGCACGCTGCGCAGGACATCGTTGTTGATCATGGCGCAATTGTACCGGTCACCCCGACAGGTGGGGCCGGATCTGGCCGATCCGGCAACGCAGGCCCCGGCTGACGGTGCCAGAATGGGGGTCTGGTTCCCCACGGAGTTGCCTGCATGACCCGCACCGTCCTGATTACCGGCGCCACCTCCGGCTTCGGCGCCGCCGCCGTCCACCGCTTCGCGCAGGCCGGCTGGAAGGTGATCGCCACCGGCCGTCGCAGCGAGCGCCTGCAGCCGCTGGTCGAGCGCTATGGCAAGGACGTGGTGCATGCCGCCGCCTTCGACATCCGCGATCCGGTGGCGATGGAAGCGGCCCTGCTGGCGTTGCCGCCCGCGTTCGGCGAGATCGATCTGCTGGTCAACAACGCCGGCCTGGCGCAGGGCACCGCGCCGGCGCAGGGCGCCAGGCTGTCTGACTGGACCACGATGATCGACACCAACATCACCGCGCTGGTGACCCTGACCCATCGCCTGCTGCCGCAGCTGGTGGAGCGCAAGGGCGCGATCATCAACATCTCGTCGGTGGCAGGCGTCTATCCGTACCCGGGTGGCAATGCCTACGGGGGCACCAAGGCCTTCGTCAGCCAGTTCTCGCTGGGCCTGCGCTCGGACCTGCACGGCACCGGCGTGCGGGTGACCACGATCGAACCGGGCATGGCCGAAACCGAGTTCACCGTGGTGCGTACCCATGGCGACCAGGCTGCCTCGGACAAGCTCTACACCGGCGCCAACCCGATGACCGCCGAGGACATCGCCGAACAGATCTTCTGGGTGGCCACGCTGCCGCCGCACCTGAACATCAATCGCCTGGAACTGATGCCGGTCAGCCAGTCGTTCGCCGGTTTCCAGGTCGCCCGCGAAGGCTGAAGCCCTTGTAGAGTCGAGCCATGCCCGACTGCTCTTCTGTTTTTGAACGGCAGTCGAGCACGGCTCGACACTGCAGGAACAAAAAAGCCGGGCAATGCCCGGCTTTTTCCGTTCAGCCCCGAAGGGTCACTGTGCCTTGATCGCCATCGCCTGCAGACCGGTGCCATCCAGCTTCTGCTTGGCCTCGGACAGCTCGCCGGCGCTGCCATACGGCCCCATGCGCACGCGGTACACGGTCTTGCCGTTGATCTGCGCCGACTCCACGCGTGCGGCCAGGCCCATCATCGCCAGCTTGGCCTTGGTGGCTTCGGCATCGCCGGAAGCACCGAACGCGCCGGCCTGCAGGATGTAGCGGGCATTGTCCACGGCGGCCGGTGCGGCAGCGGCCGGAGTGCTGGTTGCTGCCGGTGCGGTTTCCGCACGCGCGGCCGGCGTGGCAGCGGCGATGCTGGTCGATGCCGGCGGCGTGCTGGCCGGCGGCGTTGCCGCAGCCGGACGCTCGCTCAGCGGAGCTGGCAGCGAACGGTTGGTGGCGGTCACCTGCGCGGTGCTGGCGACGCTGGCGGTCGCTGCCGGTGCAGGTGCGGTGGCCGCAGCCGGCGGTACCGGCTTGCCTTCCAGTGCGGCCTGCGCGCGCTGCGCCTCGGCCTTGGCCCGGCGCTGGTCCTCGGCGCGCGCGCTGGCGGCCAGTTCGGCGTCGGACATTTCAACTTCCTTGCCCGGCAGCAGGGTGTAGAAGTCGTACTGGGTGGCGGCGGGCTTTTCCGCTTCGGCCGGCTTCGGCGTGGCGGGCTGCGCGGCGGGCTGGGTGCCGACATCGCTGTCGGCATCGGCGACCGGGGCCGGTTGCGCGTTCGGGTTCGGCTGTGGGCCGGCGCGAAGGAAACCATCGCCTTCGCCCTTGAACAGGTTCGGCGCCGCCAGGAACACCACCGCAGCAATGGCCACACCGGCAACCAGCCACACCCATCCGGGTGTGCCCTGGCTGCCGCTGTTGCGTCGTGCCTGGCTTTTGCCGCGTCGTGCTGCCATGAGTACTGCGTCTCCTGATGCTTACATTTTTTCCGGGGCGCTGACGCCCAGGAGGTCGAGGCCGTTGGCCAGCACCTGGCGTGCCGCGCAGGCCAGGGTCAGCTTGGCATTGCGATCAGCGGCGTCATCCACCAGTACCGGCGTCCCGTGATACCACGTGTGGAACGCGTGCGCCAATTCACGCAGGTACTGCGCCACCAGATGCGGTTCCAGCGCCACGCCGGCCGCTTCGACCACTTCCGGATACCGCGAGATCTCGTTCATCAGCAGCAGCGAGGCGTCGTCGGCCAGGCGGCCGAGATTGCCCAGGCCGTTGGCCTGCTCGTACACCAGGCCCTTTTCCTGCGCCTGGCGCAGCAGGCTGCAGACGCGGGCATGCGCGTACTGCACGTAGAACACCGGGTTGTCGTTGCTCTGCTGGCGGGCCAGGTCGATGTCGAAGGTCAGCTGCGAATCGGGCTTGCGCGCGATCAGGAACCAGCGGGTCGCGTCGCGGCCGGCTTCTTCGATCAGGTCGCGCAGGGTGAAGTAGCTGCCGGCACGCTTGGACAGCTTCACTTCCTCGCCGCCGCGCATCACGGTGACCATCTGGTGCAGCACGTACTCCGGCCAGCCCTGCGGGATGCCCACTTCCATCGCCTGCAGGCCGGCGCGCACGCGCGCCAGCGAGCCGTGGTGGTCGGCGCCCAGTTCGGTGATCGCGCGCTCGTAGCCGCGCTGCCACTTGGACAGGTGGTAGGCCACGTCCGGCACGAAGTAGGTGAAGGTGCCGTCGGACTTGCGCATCACGCGGTCCTTGTCGTCACCGAAGTCGGTGCTGCGCAGCCACAGCGCGCCGCCTTCCTCATAGGTGTGGCCGGAGGCCTGCAGCTTGGCCACCGCTTCGGCTACCTTGCCGTCGGCATACAGCGAGCTTTCCAGGAAGTAGATGTCGAAGTCGACGCCGAACGCGGCCAGGTCCAGGTTCTGCTCGTTGCGCAGGTAGGCCACGGCGAAGCGGCGGATCGCCTGCATGTCATCCGGGTCCTTGGCACCGACCACGGTGCTGCCTTCCAGATCGACGCTGGCGCCGGCCATGTAGGCGCGGGCCACGTCGGCGATGTATTCACCGCGATAGCCACCTTCCGGCCAGCCGTCCTGGTCCGGCGCGATGCCCTTGATCCGGGCCTGGGTGGACAGCGCCAGGTTCTCGATCTGCACGCCGGCATCGTTGTAGTAGAACTCGCGCTTGGCGTTCCAGCCATTGGCATCGAGCACGCGCGCCACGCAGTCGCCGATTGCCGCGGCGCGGCCGTGGCCGACGTGCAGCGGGCCGGTCGGGTTGGCCGACACGTACTCCACGCCCACCGTGCGGCCATTGCCGGACAGGTTGCGGCCGTAGTCATGGCCTTCCTTGATCACCGACGCGGCTTCGCGCTGGTACGCGGCCGGGGCCAGGTGGAAGTTGATGAAGCCGGGCCCGGCGATCTCGACCTTGCTCACGTCCTCGCTGCGCGGCAGCGCCTCGACCAGCGCCTGCGCCAGTGCGCGCGGATTGCTGCGCGCGGCCTTGGCCAGCAGCATGGCGGCATTGGTGGCGAAGTCGCCGTGGTCGCGGGTCTTCGGGCGCTCGACCACGAAGTCCGGCGGCAGGGAGTCGGCGGGCAGGGTGCCATTGGCGCGCAAGGCTTCGATGCCTTGGCTGATCAGGGCGCGGAGGAGATTTTTCACGAGGCCTGCTGTGAGAATGAGCGGCGGAATCGCCCATTTTAGCGCAGATACCAGTGACCACGCTGACCGGGACATGCCTGCGGGGACGGCCGGTGGCCCCGGGCGGGCGTGCGCTCAGCCGAACAGGCGGGGCTGGGGCGGGGACAGCAGGCCTCGTTCAGCAAACGAAACGGGGCGGCCCTCGCCCACCACGAAGTGGTCCAGCAGGCGTACGTCCACCAGCGCCAGGGCCTGCTGCAGCTCATCGGTGATACGGGTGTCGGCACCGGAGGGTTCCGGATCGCCCGAGGGATGGTTGTGGCTCAGGATCACCGCCGCCGCGTTGTGCAGCAGGGCGCGCCGCACCACTTCACGCGGGTAGACCGGGGCGGCGTTGATGGTGCCGTGGAACAGTTCCTCGCAGGCGATCAGCCGGTGGCGGTTGTCCAGGAACAGGGCCATGAAGATCTCGCGTGCCTGGCCGCGCAGGCGGTGCTGCAGGTAGCGGCCGACCGCGGCGGGGTTGTTGCCGACCGCCTCGCCGTGCTCCAGCTCGGCGGCAAGGTAGCGGTGGGCCAGTTCCAGCCCGGCCGCCAGCGTACAGCTGCGCGCCGGGCCGAGCCCGGGCAGGCGGGCCATCTCGCCGGCGGGGCGGTCGAGCAGCGTCCGCAATGGGCCATGCGCCTGCAGCAGGTCGCGCGCGGTCTGCACGGCATCGCGGCCACCGAATCCGGAGCCGAGGAACAGTGCCAGCAGTTCGGCATCGGAAAGTGCCGCAGGCCCGCGGGCGATCAGCTTCTCGCGGGGACGTTCCTGTTCGGGCCAGTCGTGGATGGGCATGCGGGCATCATCGCGGGCCCTGGCGGCGGCTCCCATCAGGACACGCCGCGGCCCCGGGTCGGCGCATGCCTCACTCGCGCCGGGTCTTCAGGTAGTCGAACAGCTCCTGATTGTTCTGCAGGCCCAGCTTGCGCTTGGCTTCGGCCTTCTGACGGCTGATCGTCTTCGGGCTGCGCCCGCAGCGCTCGGCGACGGCATTCACGTTGAGCCCGGCCGCGAGGAGGTCCAGCACTTCCTGCTCGCGTGCCGAGAGGGGGGCCGGTTCGCGAGGAAACAGCAGGTCGCGGGCCTGCAGGTGGTGGCGCAGCTGCTGGGAGACGAACACCTGCCCGGCCAGTGCCGCGTTCAGCGCCTGCGGCAGTTCGGCGAAATCGGCGCATTTGTCCACCAGGCCGCTGATGCCTTCACGCAGCAGGCCATCGAGCAGCCCGGGGTGGCGCACGCCGGTCAGCACCACCACCGGCAGGCCGGGGTGGCGTGCGTGCAGGGCATCGATCAGGTCCGCGCCGTCCGGGCCGGCCCCCGGCATCGACAGGTCGGTCAGCACCACGTCGCAGTCGTGGCGGGCCAGCAGCTGCAGCAGCCCGGCGCCGTCGCAGGCACTGCCGACGATCTCCATCAGGTGGGCCTGCAGCACGATGCGGATGCCGTGCAGGACCACGGGATGATCGTCGGCGATGATGATGCGCGGATGCACGCGGCTCCTCGGAGATCGAACAGACCCCTGCACGCAGCGGCCAACGCCTGATTCTGCAAAAGGGCAGGGCCACAGAGGTATAGGAAAGGTCCGAAAGCGTTGCCGGTAAATCCCGGGCCGAAGCAGGAGGACTCCATCTGCTGATAGCTGTCGGCTATGTGCGCCCTGCATCGGGACATTACCGGCCATCGGGTAAGCTAATGCCCTCGTTTGCACAGGAATTCCAGGTGGCTGACTCCCCCAACGCTTCCTCCGCGCCGGCCCGTGCGCTGGAAGGTCAGAAACTGCTGTTGTGCGTGGGAGGCGGGATCGCAGCCTACAAGGCCCTGGAACTGGTGCGCCGCCTGCGCGACGCGGGGGCCCAGGTGCAGGTGGCGATGACCGCCGGTGCCCAGCAGTTCGTCACTCCGCTCAGCTTCCAGGCGCTGTCCGGGCTGCCGACCCGCACCACGTTGTGGGACAGCGCCGCCGAACAGGCCATGGGCCACATCGAGCTGGCCCGCTGGGCCGACCGCATCGTGGTCGCGCCGGGTACCGCCGATCTGCTGGCACGGCTGGCCCAGGGCCACGCCGATGACCTGGTCAGCACCCTGTGCCTGGCCAGCACCGCGCCGCTGACGATCTGCCCGGCCATGAACCACCGCATGTGGCTGCACCCGGCGACCCAGGCCAACATCGCCCTGCTGCGCCAGCGTGGCGCGCAGGTGATCGGCCCGGTCGACGGTCCGCTGGCCGAAGGCGAATCCGGCCCCGGCCGGCTGGCCGAGCCGGGCGACATCGTCGCCGCGCTGGCCGCCAACGGCGGCGCAGCGGCTCCCGTGGTGGCGCCGCAAACCCGCGCGCTGCAGGGCCTGCGCCTGCTGATCAGTGCCGGCCCCACCTACGAGGACATCGATCCGGTGCGCTACGTGGGCAACCGCAGCAGTGGCAAGATGGGCTTCGCCCTGGCCGCCGCAGCCGCGACGATGGGGGCGCAGGTGGTGCTGGTCAGCGGCCCGGTGCAGCTGCCGACGCCGCCCGGCGTGCAGCGTGTCGATGTGCGCTCGGCCGCGCAGATGCGCGATGCCGTGCTGAAGTCTCTGCCGGCCGACATCTATATCGGTGCCGCCGCGGTGTCCGATTACACGCCGCGCCAGGTGGCCGCGCAGAAGCTGAAGAAGACCGCCGACAGCCAGTCGCTGGTGATCGAGCTGGTGCGCACGCCGGACATCCTGGCCGAGGTCGCCGCGCAGACGCAGGCGCTGAAGCTGGTGGTCGGCTTCGCCGCCGAGACCCACGATGTGGAGAAATACGCGCGCGGCAAGCTGGTCGACAAGCGCCTGGACCTGGTGATCGCCAACCAGGTCGGCATCAGCGGCGGCGGCTTCGAGAGCGACAACAATGCCGCCACTGCCTTCTGGCAGGACGGTGAACAGGTATTCCCGGCCACCTCCAAGCGCGAGCTGGCCGAACAACTGCTGGCGCTGATCGCGCGGAGACTCCAGGCATGACCCAGGCTTTCACTTCCCAACCGCTGCAGGTCAAGCTGCTCGATCCGCGCTTCGGCGACAGCTGGCCGCTGCCGGCCTATGCCACCGAAGCCAGCGCCGGCATGGACCTGCGCGCCGCGCTGGATACCGCGCTGGCCCTGCAGCCCGGTGATACCGCGCTGGTCCCCAGCGGCCTGGCCATCCACATCGCCGATCCGAACCTGTGCGCGGTGATCCTGCCGCGTTCGGGGCTGGGCCACCGCCACGGCATCGTGCTCGGCAACGGTACCGGCCTGATCGACGCCGACTACCAGGGGCCGCTGCTGATCAGCGTCTGGAACCGTGGCCGCGAGGCCTTCACCATCGAGCCGGGCGATCGCATCGCTCAGCTGGTGGTGGTGCCGATTGCCCGCGTCAGCCTGCAGGTGGTGGATACTTTCACCGACAGCGTGCGGGGAACGGGTGGATTCGGCCATACCGGGGTGCGTTGACAGGGGACATCGATGAGCGGCATCGGGGAAGGACAGCGGGGACGGTCGTTGGGACGCAGCGCGCCACTACTGGGGGTGCTGCTGGTCCTGCTGGCCGGCTGGTTCGGATGGAGCGCGGTGCAGCAATGGCGGCAGGAGGCCAACGGCCAGGCGCTGGAACACGCGCGTGACCAGGCCGTGCAGGGGCTGCAGGAGGCCGCCGCTGGCCAGCTGAAGCAGCTGCAGCAGCAGTTGAAGAATGAACGCTTGCAGCAGGCCCTGCAGGCCGGCGATGCCGCCGCGGCAGCACTGGCCGTGCGCGAGAGCTGGACCGGCGTGGAGCAGGTGGACGTGCTGGCTGCGGATCTGGCCAATGCCTACGCCGACCCGGCCACCTTCGGCTATGCCCGGCTGGCACTGCTGGAATCCGCACTGGCCGACGGCAAGCCGCGCCTGCGCGTGGTCCGCGACGGCGGTGGCAACCGCCTTGGCCTGGCAGCACCGGTCGAGCTGGGCAACCTGGGCCCGGCCGTGCTCTATGTGCGCCAACCGTTGCTGCGCCTGACCTCGCCGCTTGACCAGGTGAGTGCGCCGTCCACCGGCTTCCTCGGCCTGCGCCAGGGCTCGCACGATCTGGTGACCCAGGGCAACGCGCATCTGGCTGAGAGCGCCGAGGCGCTGGCGCGGCCGGTGGCCGGCACCCCGCTGCGGCTGGTGGCTGCGGTGCCCAATGTCGAACCGGGTCCGCTGGGACTGGGGGCTCTGGCCAGTGCCATTGTTGCGCTGCTGCTGGCCTTCATCGCGGTGCTGCTGGTGGTCGGCCGTGGCCGCCTGCCGAAGAGTCTGCCGCTGCCGCGTCGCGCCGTGGCGGCCGAAGCCGATCATGGTCCGACGCTGAGCGAGAGCCTGCAGATGGCACCGCCGCCGGCGGCCCCCGCCGCCGCCAGCGAGGAAGGCGCGCCCCCGCCGCCGCCGCCGGTACCGGCCGAGGAACTGGCGGCCGGCATCTTCCGTGCCTACGACATCCGTGGCGTGGTCGGCAGCCAGCTGACGCCGAAGACCGCGGCGCTGATCGGCCAGGCCATCGGCACCGCGGCGCTGGAGCAGGGCCTGCGCGAGGTGGTGATCGGTCGCGACGGCCGCCTGTCCGGGCCGGAGCTGGCCGCCGGCCTGGCCGAAGGCCTGCGCCGTGCCGGCTGCGCGGTGATCGACATCGGCCTGGCACCGACCCCGCTCGTGTACTACGCCGCCTTCCATCTGCGTACCGGCACCTGCGTGGCGGTCACCGGCAGCCACAACCCGCCCGAGTACAACGGGTTCAAGGTGGTCATCGGCGGCGAGACGCTGTCCGGTGATGCCATCACCGATCTCTACCAGCGCATCATTGAAGGCCGGCTGGTGCAGGCCTCTGAACCGGGCGACTACCAGCAGCGCGATGTCAGCGCCGACTACATCCAGCGCATTGCCGATGACGTGCAGCTGGATCGCCCGTTGAAGGTGGTGGCCGACGCCGGAAACGGCGTTGCCGGCGCGCTCGCACCGCAGCTGCTGGAAGCGATCGGTGCCGAAGTGATTCCGCTGTACTGCGATGTCGATGGCAGCTTCCCCAACCATCATCCCGACCCCAGCGAACCGGCCAACCTGGAAGACCTGGTGCAGACGGTCAAGCGCTTCGGCGCCGATCTCGGCGTTGCATTCGATGGCGACGGCGATCGGCTGGGCGTGGTCACCGGCGAAGGCAGGATCATCTACGCCGATCGCCTGCTGATGCTGTTCGCCGCCGATGTGCTGATGCGCAACCCGGGCGCGATGGTGATCTACGATGTGAAGTGCACCGGCAAGCTGTCCGACCATGTGCTGCGCAACGGCGGCAGCCCGCTGATGTGGAAGACCGGTCATTCGCTGATGAAGGCGAAGATGCGCGAGACCGATGCCGAACTGGCCGGCGAGATGAGCGGCCACTTCTTCTTCAAGGAGCGTTGGTTCGGGTTCGACGATGGTCTGTACGCCGCCGCGCGCCTGCTGGAGATCCTGGCGCAGCGCGAGGAAACGCCGGACGAGGTGCTGGGCGAGCTGCCGGAGATGGTGGCCACGCCGGAACTGAAGGTGCAGGTGGCCGAGGGCACGCCGCACGCGCTGGTGGCGATGCTGGTGGCAGCGGCGCAATCGCCGGACAACCCCTATGTGGGCGGCCGACTGTCGACCATCGACGGCCTGCGCGTGGACTTCCCCGACGGCTGGGGCCTGGTGCGTGCCTCCAACACCACGCCGGTGCTGGTGCTGCGTTTCGAGGGCAACGACGAGGCCGCACTGGAACGCATCCAGGCGTTGTTCCGCAGTCAGCTGCAACCGGTGCTGGGCGACACCCCGCTGGGGTTCTGAGCCGAGGCCGGGCTGCGCCCGGCACCCGCGGTAGTGCCGGCCGCTGGCCGGCAACCTCAGCGACAACGGCAGAAGCTGGCATTCCGTGGGATGGTGGGGCGGTGTCGGAGTGCGGGGACGCTGCAAGTACGTCCCTGTAGGCTTGGCAGCCGCATCCATGCGGCTGACACCCCGCACTCCGACACCGCCCCACCCCTGACAATTGCCTGGAGCTGTTGGTAGGTGTCGACCTTGGTCGACACGCTTTCACCCCTTGAACCGCAAGCCCACGCCCGGTTCGGTGAACAGGTAGCGCGAATCCAGTGCCGAGTCGCCCAGCTTGTGCCGCAGCTTGCCGACCAGGATGCGCAGGTAGTGGGTGTCGTGCTGATGGGTGGGGCCCCAGATCTCCTGCAGGATCTGCGGCTGGGTCACCACCCGCCCCGCATTGCGCAGCAGCAGTGACAGCAGCGCGTACTCCTTGCGGGTCAGCGCCACCGGCTCGCCATCCAGCGCCACTTCGCGGCGCACCAGGTCCACGTGCAGGTGGCCGTCGTCGAACACCGGTGGCGTGCCATCACTGGGTACGCTGCGGGTGCGCAGCAGCGCCCGTACCCGTGCCATCAGTTCCTGCGTGCCGAACGGCTTGGTGACATAGTCATTGGCGCCGGTATCCAGCGCCCGCACCTTCTCGGCCTCGCCCGCACGCACGGTCAGCATGATCACTGGCACCTGGCTCCACTGCCGCAGCTGTTCAAGCACCTCGTGGCCTTCCATGTCCGGCAGGCCGATATCCAGGATCACCAGGTCCATGTCCTCGCTGGCGGCCAGCTGCAGGCCTTCCTGGCCGGTGGCCGCCTGCCGCACCTGGTAGCCCTGCGCGCGCAGGCTGATGTCCAGGAACCGGCGGATCTGGGTTTCATCGTCGATCACCAGCACGCGCGCGGCCGGCACGCTGGCATCAATCGGGGTCGGGCTCATCGTGGGAGGCTGGCTTGAGCAGGGGCAGGGTGATGCGGATCAGGGTACCGCGACCGTCGCGTCCGGGCAGCGCCTGCACGCTGCCGCCATGCGCGCCGATCATGCCCTGGCAGATGGTCAGGCCCAGGCCGGTGCCGTGGCGGCCACGGTCGCCGCGCTCGACGCTGTAGAACATGTCGAAGATGCGCGCGCGCTCGTCGTCGGGAATGCCGGGGCCGGCGTCGATCACGTCGATGCGCAGCTGGCCATCCAGCTCGCGCGCCTGCACCTGCACGGCGGCATCCGGCGGCGAGAACTTGGCGGCGTTCTCCATCACGTTGAACACGGCCTGTTCCACCAGCGCCGGGTGCACCCAGATCGGCGCCAGCGTGGACGGAATGTCCAGCTCCAGCCGCACCTTGGGCTGGTAGCGCTGCAGGCGTCGCGCGGCGGAGCCGATCAGTTCGTCCACGCCGATCCAGTCGCGGTTGATCTTCAGCCCTTCGTGGCCAAGCCGGGTCATGTCCAGCAGGTTCTGGATGTAGCGGTCCAGGCGTTCGCCTTCGACCAGGATGGTATCGAGCAGGGCACGGCGATCGGTCGTGTCCATCGCCGCGCCATAGCTGGCCAGGCTGTCGGCCGAACCGATCATCGCCGCCAGTGGCGAACGCAGGTCATGCGATACCGATGAGAGCAGCGCCGAGCGCAGCCGCTCGGTCTCGTTGCTCACATGGGCCTGCTCCAGTTCCGCCACCAGTCGCGTGCGCAGCGCGGCCTGGGCGATGTCGTCGACCATCGCTTCGGCCAGCTGCCGCTGCTCGGGCAGCAGGCGTGCCTGCGCGCCGGGCAGGTACAGGCCGGCCACGCCGATCGCATGGTCTTCGCCATCCAGCAGCGGCAGGAACCACCATTGCGCCCCTGCGAGGGTGTCGGTGAAGCGTCCACTGGGCTGGCCGTGGCGCAGCGCCCAGTCGGCGGCGGCCAGATCGGTGTCGCCGGGCTGGCTGCGGCCCCCGGCCGCGGTATCGGTGCCGATCCGCAGCCACGCCGGCACATCCATGGCCTGTTCCAGCGCATGCCGGCCGGCCTGTGCCACCTCGCCGTTGCCGGCGGCGCTGGCCAGCTGCCGGCCCAGCTGCTGGCGCGCGCGCGCATGGCGGTTGGCCGCGCGCAGCGCGATCACCTGCATGCGCAGCCGTGAAGCCAGGCGCCCGGCCACCAGGGCAGCGGCCAGGAACAGGAACACGGTGATCACACCCTGGCGCGCACCGATGGCAAAGGTGAAGCGCGGCGCGATGAACAGGAAGTTGTAGGCGAGGAAGCACAGGATCGCCGCCATCACCGCCACGCTGGCACGCGTGCGTGCGGCGACCAGCACCACCGCGACGATGAACACCATCGACAGGTCGGCCATGCCCACCCAACGCTCGGCCAGCCAGGCCACCACGCATGCCAGCGCCGTGGCGATCAGTGCTTGCACCGGCTCGTGGCTGAAGCCACGCACCGGTGCCATCAGCCCCTCGCGGCGCGAGCGTGCACGTGCCTGCGGCGTGCTGATGATGGTGATCTCGTAGTGCGCGCCGCGCTGGATCAACTGCTGGGTCAGGGTGCGGTTGAACATCCGCGCCAGCGGTCGCTCGCGGGTGCGGCCCAGCACCAGGGTCGACACGCCATTGTGTGCGGCATGGTCGAGCAGGGCATCGGCGATGCTCGATCCATGCAGCAGTTCAGCATCACCGCCCAGGCGCCGCGCCAGTGCGAAGGCCGCATCGATCTCGCGGCGGGTCGCATCATCCTGGCGACGCCCCTGCACGGTCACCACCGTCCATGGCGCATCGCGGCGTTCGGCGATGCGCCGTGCCACCCGCACCAGGTACTCGCTCTGGCCGCCGCCATCGATGGCCACCAGCACGCCGCGGCGCAGTGGCAGGTTGCCTTCACCGCGTGCGGCGCGGGTCTCGCGCAGGCTGCTGTCGACGCGGTCGGCGGCTTCCTGCATTGCCAGTTCGCGCAGGGCGGTCAGGTTGGCCGGCGAGAAGAACGCCTGCAGCGCCTGCGTGGCCTGCTCGGACACATAGACCTTGCCCTGCTGCAGGCGCGCGATCAGTTCGCGCGGCGGCAGGTCGACCAGCACGATGTCATGCAGGCGGTCGAGCACGCCGTCCGGCACGGTCTCGCTCACACGCACGCCGGTGATGCGCATCACCACATCGTTGAGGCTTTCCAGGTGCTGGATGTTGACCGTGGTCCAGACGTCGATGCCGGCGTCCAGCAGTTCCATCACATCCTGCCAGCGCCGCTCGTGGCGGCTGCCCGGCGCGTTGCGATGGGCCAGTTCGTCCACCAGCACCAGTGCCGGATGCCGGGCCAGCACGGCATCCAGGTCCATCTCCTGCAGGGTGTGGCCGTGGTAGGCCACTTCCTTCAGCGGCAGCTGCGGCAGGCCTTCCAGCAACGCCTGGGTATCGGCGCGGCCATGGGTTTCCACCAGGCCCACCACCAGATCTACGCCGCGACGCAGCTGCTCCTGCGCGCGGGTCAGCATGGTGTAGGTCTTGCCCACGCCCGGCGCCGCGCCGAGGAACACCGTCAGCTTGCCGCCGGCTTCGCGTTGCAGGCCTTCGACCAGGGCATCGGCCTGGCGGGTACGTGCATCAGTCATGGGTGCCGCTGTCATGGCCGCCATTGTGCGCGCAGCGGGTGCGGGCCGGCATCACGGCGCCTTGGCGGCGTGGTCCAGTGCGAAGTTCAGCGTCACCACGTTCACCCGTGGCTGGCCGAACAGGCCCCACTGGCGACCTTCGGTATGCGCCTGCACCAGCGCCTGCACGCGCTGCACCGGCAGGCCACGGGCACGTGCCACGCGCGCCACCTGCAGTTGTGCCGCCTCTGGCGACAGTTGCGGGTCCAGGCCACCTGCGGACTGGGTGACCAGGTCCGCCGGCACCTGTGCCGGCGCTACGCCTTCGCGTGCGGCCACCGCCGCGGTGCTGGCGGCTACGCGCTCGGCCAGCGCCGGGTTGCTGCGTGCCATGTTGGAGCCCGCTGCGGCCATCGGATCGTAGTTGGCGGCCGACGGGCGTGCCTGGAAGTAGCCGTCACCGGTGAACGGCTGCGACAGCCACGCCGAGCCGCGTACCTGGCCGTTGCCATCACGCAGCAGGCTGCCTTCGGCCTGGGTCGGGTAGGCCAGGCCGGCGAAACCGGTGGCGATGCCGGCGTAGACCGCGCCGGCCAGCAACAGCGTGGCCAGGCCCAGGCCGATGGCCGGGCGCCCGCTGGCGCCATCCTGCAGGCCGGCCACGCGGGCCTCGGCCTTGGGTTCGCGGGAAAGGGAAGACGAAGTGGAAGCAGAACGGTTCATGCGCCGAATACCAGGACAAGAAGGAGGTCGATCAGCTTGATCGCCGCGAACGGCAGCAGCACGCCGCCGAGGCCGTACACCAGCATGTTCCGGCGCAGCAGCGCGGTGGCCGTGGCCGGGCGGAAGCGCACGCCGCGCAGGGCGAGCGGGATCAGCGCAGGAATCACCAGCGCGTTGAAGATCAGCGCCGCCAGCACCGCGTTGCGCGGGCTCGACAGCTGCATCACGTTCAAGGCGGCCATGGTCGGCACCGCAGCGGCGAACAGCGCCGGCAGGATCGCGAAGTACTTGGAGACGTCGTTGGCCAGCGAGAAGGTGGTCAGCGCGCCGCGGGTGATCAGCTGCTGCTTGCCCACTTCCACCACCGCCAGCAGCTTGGCCGGGTCCGAATCGAGGTCGACCATGTTGCCGGCCTCCTTCGCTGCCTGCGTGCCGGAGTTCATCGCCAGCCCGATGTCGGCCTGGGCCAGTGCGGGCGCGTCATTGGTGCCATCGCCGACCATCGCCACCAGGCGGCCGCCGGCCTGCTCCTGGCGGATGCGTGCCAGCTTGTCTTCCGGGCGTGCTTCGGCGATGTAGTCATCCACGCCGGCCTCGGCAGCAATGGCCGCGGCAGTCAGCGGATTGTCGCCGGTGATCATCACCGTGCGGATGCCCATCGCGCGCAGCTGCGCGAACTTCTCGCGCATGCCGTGCTTGACCACGTCCGACAGCTCGATCACGCCCAGTACGTGGCGGCCCTCGGCCACCACCAGCGGGGTGGCGCCGTTGCGTGCCACCTGCTCGACGCGGCCGGCCAGCTCGGCCGGCACCGTGCCGCCCAGCGCCTGCACATGGTTGCGGATCGCATCCAGTGCGCCCTTGCGGATCTGCCGGCCATGCTCCAGGTCCACGCCGGACATGCGGGTCTGCGCACTGAAGGCCAAGTAGTCGGCATGGTCCGGCTCGGCGGTGGCGCAACCCTGCTCACGGGCCAGGCGCACGATCGACTTGCCTTCCGGGGTCGGGTCGGCCAGCGAGGACAGCAGTGCCGCTTCACGCAGCTGGCTGGCGTCGATGCCGGCCAACGGATGGAAATGGCTGGCCTGGCGGTCGCCGTAGGTGATGGTGCCGGTCTTGTCCAGCAGCAGCACGTCGACGTCGCCGGCCACTTCCACCGCCTTGCCCGACTTGGCCAGCACGTTGGCGGCCAGCGCACGGTTCATGCCGGCGATGCCAATGGCCGGCAGCAGGCCGCCGATGGTGGTCGGGATCAGGCACACCAGCAGCGCGATCAGCAACAGCGGATCGACCTTGACGCCGACTGCAGCACCGATCGCCGGCAGCGTCGCCACCACCACCAGGAAGGTCAGCGTCATCGCCGCCAGCAGCAGGGTCAGTGCGACCTCGTTCGGGGTCTTCTGCCGGTTGGCGCCTTCCACCAGCGCGATCATCCGGTCCAGAAAGCTGTGGCCCGGCTCGGCGGTCACCCGCACGATGATCTGGTCGGACAGCACCTTGGTACCGCCGATCACGCCGGAGCGGTCGGTGCCGGCCTCGCGCAGCACCGGTGCCGATTCGCCGGTCACCGCCGCTTCGTTGATGGTGGCCAGGCCCTGCACGATCTCGCCATCGGCCGGCACCAGTTCACCGGCACTGACGATCACATGGTCGCCGGGGCGCAGCTCGGCGGCCGGCACCTGGGCTTCTGCGGCGCCCGGCTGCGGCGCCGCCCGCCGGCGCGCCACCAGGTCCTGGCGGGCCCGGCGCAGCGAGGCGGCCTGGCCGCGGCCACGTGCCTCGGCCACGGCCTCGGCGAAATTGCCGAACAGCACGGTCACCAGCAGGATCGCGGTCACCGCCAGGCCGAAGCCCAGCGGCGCATTGCCGGTCAGGGTGACGATGGCGGCCACGATCGTGCCGGCCATGACCACCGCCATCACCGGGCTGCGCACCAGATGCATCGGCGACAGCTTGCGCACCGCTTCGATCAGCGCGCGGCGCAGGCCGGCGCCATCAAGCAGGGCAGGGCGCGGTGCATGGGTACTACGGGTTGAACTTGCATGACTACTCATGGGGGTGTCCTCAGTGCAGTCCCAGGCTCAGGTGGTCGGCGATCGGGCCGAGTACCAGCGCCGGCATGAACTGCAGCACGGTCAGGATGACGATCACCGAGACCAGGGTCAGGGCGAAGGTCGGGGTTTCGATCTGCAGGCTGCCGGCAGATTCCGGCGCCTGGCGCTTGGCAGCCAGCTGTGCGGCCACCACCAGCGGAATGATCAGCAGCGGGAAGCGGCCCAGCAGCAGTACCAGCGAGCAGCTCAGGTTCCACCACAGCGTGGCGTCACCCAGGCCTTCGAAGCCGGAACCGTTGTTGGCATAGGCCGACACGTACTCGTAGAAGACCTGGCTGATGCCATGGAAGCCGGGGTTGGAGGTGCCGGCCAGGCCGGGCACAGCCAGGGTGATCGCGGTGAACACCAGCAGGGTGATCGGCTGCAGCAGCACCAGCAGGGCCAGCAGGCGCACCTGCGGTGTCTCCAGCTTGCGGCCGAACAGTTCCGGCGTACGCCCGGTCATCAACCCGGCCAGGAACACGCCCAGCAGCAGGTACACGATGAACTGCTGCAGGCCGCAGCCGATGCCGCCCCAGATCGCGCTGACCAGCATGTTGACCATCGCGATGCCGCCACTCAGCGGTGCCAGCGAGTCGTGCATGCCGTTCACCGAGCCGTTGGAGACCTGGGTGGTCACCGCCGCCCACAGCGCGGTGCCATCGGCGCCGAAGCGCACCTCCTTGCCTTCCATCAGCAGCGGAGTGGCGGCGCTGGCGCTATGTCCTTCGCTCCACATCATCGCGCCGGTCGACAGCAGCGACATGCCCAGCATGCAGCTGAACACCAGGGCGCCGAAGCGGCGGCGGCCGGTGAAGGCACCGATCATGAAGATCACCGCCATCGGTATCAGCAGGATGCCGACAACCTCCAGCGCGTTCGACAGCGGGGTCGGGTTTTCCAGTGGGAAGCTGCTGTTCGGTCCATACCAGCCGCCACCGTTGGCGCCCAGCTGCTTGGCCGCGACCATCGCCGCGACCGGGCCCAGCGGCAGTTTCTGCCCGGCCATGCCGGCGCTGGCATCGATCGGCGTGGCCTGCGGGCCGCCGGCCAGGGTCGACGGTACGCCCTGGCTGGTCAGCAGCAGGGTCCAGACCAGGCACAGCGGCAGCAGGAAGCGCACGCACAGGCGCACCACGTCCACATAGTAGTTGCCCACCGCCACTTGGCGGTCATCGCCGGCACCAGTCGCAGCCGCAGCCTGTGGCGCACGCGCGAACAACGCGCGCAGCGTCGCCACCGCCAGCGCCAGGCCCATCATCGGCGTCACCACCTGCAGGCCGGTGATGCCGGTCATCTGCGAGAGATAGGACAACTGCGCCTGGCCCGAGTAATGCTGCTGGTTGGTGTTGGTGAGGAACGAGATCATCGTGTGCAGCGCGGTGTCCCAGCGCATGTTCGGGATCTGGTCCGGATTCAACGGCAACCAGGCCTGGGTCATGAACACCGCCTGGGTCAGCACCGCGACCACCACGTTGCTCAGTACGAAGGCCAGCGCATAGCCGCGCCAGGACATCGAACGCGACGGATCGACGCCGAACACCTTGTACAGCGGCTTCTCGATCCAATGGAACAGCACGTCGACCTTCATCGGCGCACCGCGCATCACCCGCGCCAGGTACAGGCCCAGCGGCCACGCCAGCAGCAGGCTGGCGGCAATAATGACAAGCATCTCAGTCATGGCCGGCTCCGTCAGAACGACTCGGGCCGAAGCACGACATAGAGAAGATAGGCGGCGGCGACCAGCACCAGCACGCCACACAACAACGACAGCCAGGGGGACATTGCAATAGCGTCCTGGTGGAACCCCTCCACCTCAGGCCGCCATCGTCGTCCTGCCCCCCATAAACGCACTACGCGCCGGACCGGGCCGGCGCGTAAAGAGTGCATAAATTCGGTGGGCCAATCCGTAACCAGCCCCCGGATAGCCGCCGGGCCACGCCCGGCAGTGGGAGCGTCGTCAGCCGGCCGGCGCTGCCGCCGGCGCCAGCCCCTTCAGCTCGCGATAGCGCTGCAGGCTGCTGTCGATCTCGGCCTTCAGGGCCTGCTGCTGTTGCACGAACCCGGCCTGCAGCCGCTGCTGCGCCTGCAGCTGCACATGCCGCTGGCGGATCGCTTCGGCCTGCTTGCCGGCCACCTTGCCGCCGGCCAGTTCGCGATCGCCGGCAGCCGCCAGCAGCGCCACCAGCGATTCACGCAGGCTGGTGACGTTGTACTCGGCGGTCTTGAGGTTGTTGTCCAGCACTTCCTGGCGTTCGGCGAACACCCGGCGCAGGTCGTCCTCGCTGCCATAGGTGGTCAGCATCGCCTGCTCGGTGCGCTGGCGAGTCTGCGCGGCCATCAGGTCCAGCTGCCGCTGCGCCGCTTCCGTGCTGGCGGCGGCGCGTTCCTCGTCGGTCAACGCGCGCTGGACCTGCGCATTGCGCAGGCCACTTTTTGCGTTGAACTCGTCGCGGGCATGGTTGACCGCGTCGGCCGGCAGCGCATCGCTGCAGATCCGCTCCTTGCCCTCGTTCCAGCAGTACAGCTTCTTCTCCACCTTGCCACCGCCCCGCGGCTGCGCCGGAACGGTGAACGGCACGGCCAGCAGCAGGCCGGCAAAGAGCACAGCAGGAACTCGGGACATGACCTTTCCCCTGGGTCGGTCAGCGGGTCGAACGGACGCCGTACTGGGCCCGGTAGGCTTCCAGCGGCTGCCGGTAACCCACAAGTTCCGGGTTGCTGGAGGCGAAATCAAGCAGGTCGGCCAGCGACGCCACGGCGATCACCGGAATGCCGGCTTCTTCGGCCACCGACTGCGCGGCGGAGCGGCGGTCGGATTCCGAGGCGATCTCCTGGCGGTCCAGCGCCACCACGATGCCGGCCGGCGTGCCACCAGCGGCGCGGATGATGCCCAGCGCTTCGCGGATCGCGGTACCGGCGGTGATCACGTCGTCGACGATCAGCACGCGCTTGCCATTCATGTCGGCGCCGATCAGCTGGCCGCCTTCACCATGGTCCTTGGCTTCCTTGCGGTTGAACGACAGCGGCAGGTCGCGGCCGCGCTGGGCCAGCTCGCAGGCCATCGCGGTGGCCAGCGGAATGCCCTTGTAGGCCGGGCCGAACACCACGTCGTACTTGATCCCGGTGGCGTCGATGGCATCGGCGTAGCAGGCGCCGAGCTGCGACAGCAGCGAGCCGGAGTCGAAACGACCGGCGTTGAAGAAATAGGGGCTCAGCCGGCCGGACTTGAGGGTGAACTGGCCGAAACGCAGGGCGTCGGCGGTCAGGGCCAGCTGCAGGAAACGGTGGCGGTGGTCGCTCATCAAAACTCGATTCATCTTCATTTGGAGCACAAATCCTAATCCAGCTGGGCGTTTCGCGCTCGTCCGGCCCTGTGTGAGGGGCGTTGCGGCCCGCTCTGGCGGACTGCGCAGCCCTGCGGGCAACCGGTATGCTTGCCCGGTTTCCCGCCGCAGGTCCCCCGCATGCGCATCATCAGTTTCAACGCCAATGGCATCCGTTCCGCCGCAACCAAGGGCTTCCTCGATTGGTTCCGCGCCCAGGACGCCGACGTCCTGTGCATCCAGGAGACCAAGGCCCAGGAAGACCAGCTGACCGACCCGATGTTCCGCCCGGACGGCCACCACTGCTTCTACCGCGACGCCATCACCAAGAAGGGCTACAGCGGCGTAGCGATCTACAGCAAGCGCGAGCCGGACCAGGTCATCACCTCGCTGGGCTGGGCCCCGTTCGACGACGAAGGCCGCTACATCGAGGCGCGCTACGGCAACCTCAGCGTGGTCTCCTTCTATATCCCGTCCGGCAGCTCGGGCGATCTGCGCCAGGGTTTCAAGTTCGAAGTGATGGAATGGCTGCGGCCGATCCTCGAGGAATGGGCGCGCAGCGGCCGCGACTACGTGCTGTGCGGCGACTGGAACATCGTCCGTTCGGCGCTGGACATCAAGAACTGGAAGTCCAACCAGAAGAACTCCGGCTGCCTGCCGGAAGAGCGCGACTGGCTCAACGCCCTGTGCGCCGACCACGGCCAGGCCACCGATGTCGGCGCCGGCCGCGGCTGGGCCGATGCCTACCGCCTGCTCAACCCCACCGGCGAGGACTACACCTGGTGGAGCAACCGCGGCGCCGCCCGCGCCAACAATGTCGGTTGGCGCATCGACTACCAGTTCATCACCCCGGGCCTGCGTGACCGCCTGCGCAGCTGCTCGATCTATCGCGACGAGCGCTTCTCCGACCACGCCCCGTTCATCGTGGACTACGACCTGTGACCGAGGCTGCCACGCCGGTCAGCTACAAGGGCTGGGCAGGCATCAAGCGCGCCTTCGGCACCCCGTCGGCGCTGACCATGGCCATGCTCGGCTTCGGCAGCGGCCTGCCGTTCCTGCTGATCGCCTCGCAGACCCTGTCCACGCGCCTGCGTGACGTCGGCCTGGACCTGGGCAGCATCGGTCTGATCAGCCTGGCCAGCTTCTTCTACCTGCTGAAGTTCCTGTGGGCACCGCTGCTGGATCGCTATGCCTTCCCGCTGCTCGGTGGGCTCGGCCGCCGTCGCTCGTGGCTGCTGGTGTCGCAGGCGCTGGTCCTGGTCGGCCTGGTCGCGCTGGCCTTCGTGCGTCCCGAGCAGGGCGTCTGGCCGTTGGTGGCCTGGGTGCTGGTGGCCTCGTTCGCCGGTGCCACCCAGGACTCGGCCGTCGACGCCTACCGCATCGAGATCGCACCGCAGGCGGCGCAGGCCGCGCTGGCGGCCACCTACACGCTGGGTTACCGCATCGGCCTGATCCTGGCCGGTGCCGGCGCGCTGTACCTGGCCCAGTTCGAAGGCTGGATCGTGGCCTATCTGGCCATGGCGGCACTGATGCTGCTGCCGATCGTCACCACCCTGCTGTGCGCCGAACCGGAACGTCCGGCGACGACCGTGCAGCGCCGCATCGATGTCGCCGAGGCGTTCGTGCAGCCCATCACCAGCTTCTTCAGCCGCAACGGCGTGGCGCTGGCGCTGGTGCTGCTGGCCTTCGTCGGGCTGTTCAAGTTCCCCGACCAGGTCATTGGCGTGATGGCCGGCCCGTTCTACCTCGACTCCGGGTTCGACAAGGCCGACATCGCGACCGTCTCCAAGCTGTTCGGCGTGTGGATGGGCATCGGCGGCGCCTTCCTGGGCGGCATCGCGGTGGCCGCGTTCGGTTTCCGCCGCATGCTGCTGGTGGCCGCGCTGGGCGTGGCGCTGTCCAACCTCGCGTTCCTGCTGATGGCGCACAACCCGGGCAAGCTGTGGGCGTTCTATGCCGCGCTCAGCGCCGACAACCTGTTCCAGGGCTTTGCCGGCACCGTGCTGGTGGCCTTCATGTCGTCGCTGACCGACCGCAACTTCACCGCCACCCAGTACGCGCTGCTGGTCTCGCTGGCCAACCTGCCCGGCAAGTTCGTCGGTGGCGTCTCCGGCTACATCGTTGAAGCCACGTCCTACAGCACGTTCTTCATCCTCAGCTCGGTCACCGTGGTGCCGACCCTGCTGCTGCTGGCCTGGTTGTGGCCGCGGATCGTGGATCGCGGGCCGCCGCCGGTCGCCTGATTGCCTGTACGCCCGGTCTGCGGGATCATCGCCCCGACGCGCCGAGGGGGCGGTGCCTTGCGAACGGGGAAGTGAGCATGGCCGACGTTGTGCTGCGGGACCTGGACCCGCTGCTGCTGGACCGTATCCGTCGAGTCGCGGTTGCCCGCGGCTGGACCCACGAACAGACCTGCGCGGCCTTGCTGGAGCAAGGGCTGTTCAGCAGTGAACTGGAAGTCCGCTCCGGCTTCGGTGACCCCGAAGTGGACGCCCTGTCCGATGCCATCGCCGCCCTGCAGGCCTTGCCGGCAGGTCAGGGGTTTGATTAGCGCCTTTGTAGCGTCGAGCCATGCTCGACTGCTTCTGCTCACGCCAGATGGATCGCACCCAGGATCCGTGGCCCGTTCGCCCCGGTCACGCTCGGCAGGTTGCCGGCCAGCCCGTCCATCGTCCGCTGCGCCAGCCACGCAAACCCCATCGCCTCCACGTACTCCGGGTCCAGCCCGTGCATCGCACTGGACTCCACCTGCACCTCTGGTAGCCGCGCCGCCAGCCGCTTCATCAGCTGCCGGTTGCGCACGCCGCCGCCACAGACCAGCAGGCGCCGGGTCTGTGGCTGCTGCGCCAGCAGTGCATCGGCCACCGTCGCCACGGTCAGCTCCAGCAGGGTCGCCTGCACGTCGGCGGCGGCGTACTCGCCTTCGCCCATGTGCGCCTCGGCCCAGGCCAGGTGGAACTGTTCGCGGCCGGTGCTCTTCGGTGGCGGTAGTGCGAACCACGGGTCCGAACGCCACCCGGCCAGCAGGCTGTCGTCCACTGCGCCACTGGCGGCATACGCACCGTCGGCATCGAAGGTGCGGCCGGTGTGGCGCTGGCACCAGGCGTCCATCAGCGCATTGGCCGGGCCGGTATCGAAGCCACGCACCGCGCCTTCGCGCGGGATCAGGGTCAGGTTGGCGATGCCGCCCAGGTTCAGCACCGCGCGGTCCTCATCGGCGGTGCCGAGCATGCCCAGGTGGAAGGCCGGCATCAGCGGTGCGCCATGGCCCCCGGCCGCCACGTCGCGGCGGCGGAAGTCGGACACCGTGGTAATCCCGGTCAGTTCGGCGATGCGGTTGCCGTCGCCCAGCTGCACGGTGAAGGCCGGGTCGGCCAGCGGCCGATGGCGCACGGTCTGCCCATGCGAGCCGATCGCCCGCACCTGCGCCGGGTCCACAGCCGCCTCGGCCAGCAGCTGGTTGGCGGCATCGGCGAAGCTGATCGCGATCCGCGCATCCAGCTCGCCCAGTTCCTCCAGCGAGTCCAGTGGTCCCCCCTCGCCCAGCGCCACCAGCCGCGCGCGCAGCACCGGTTCCCAGCGGGCGGTCAGGCCATGCACGAAGCGGCAGCCACCGCTGCTGGGGAACTGAACCAATGCGGCATCGATGCCGTCGGCGCTGGTGCCCGACATCAGGCCCAGGTACAGGGGAGCATCGGCGTCGGTAGTGGTGTTCATGGCGGGCATAAAAAAAGGACGCGGCAAGCTTGGGCTGCCGCGTCCTTCTTCGTCAACGCAGGGGCTCAGCCGCGCTTGCGGCCGTTGCCTGGCTTGTCCTTGGCGCTGGCCACCTCGGGCGCGGCTTCATCGCGGCTGGTCGGCGCCGGGCTGGCGTCGGCGTAGATCAGCTTCTCCATGCCCTGGATGCGCGCCATCGCCGGCGCGGTCTGCGCACGGAAGGCCACCAGCTCGGCGCCCTTCAGCGGTTCCGGCGGCGGCATGGTCACCGTCAGCGGGTTGCGGTGCTCGCCGTTGACGCGGAATTCGTAGTGCAGGTGCGGGCCGGTGGCCAGGCCGGTCGAGCCGACATAGCCGATCACCGTGCCCTGGGCCACGCGCTGGCCGGTCTTGATGTTCGCAAAGCGCGACATGTGCCCGTACAGGGTGGTGTGGCCACGGCCGTGGTCAAGGATCACCACATTGCCGTAGCCGCGCTGCACGCCGGCGAACTGCACACGGGCATCGCCGGCGGCCATGATCGGGGTGCCGGTGCGCGCGGCGTAGTCCACGCCCTTGTGCATGCGCATCTTGCCCAGCACCGGGTGCTTGCGCGCGCCGAAGGTCGAGCTCAGCCGCGCGAAGGGAATGGGCATGCGGATGAAGCTCTTCTTCAGCGAACGCCCGTTGATGTCGTAGTACTCGGACTTGCCGTTGCGGTCGAAGCGGAAGCCGGAATAGGTCTTGCCACCGGTGGTGAAGGTCGCCGCCAGGATCTTGCTGGTGTCCACCTTCTCGCCTTCGCGCCAGGTTTCATCCATCACCACGCTGAAGCGGTCGCCCGGCTGCAGGTCCTTCGAGAAGTCGATGTCGTACTTGAAGATGTCGTCGGTCATCGTCGCGATCGCCGACGGTGACAGGCCGGCCCGGCGGGCGGCGGCATACAGCGAACTGGTGATCTCACCGCTGGTGACCACGGTGCGCGTGGAGGTCTCGCGCTTGGTCACCTTCTCCTTGATGTCATCGCCGACCAGGCTCAACTCGACCCGGTTGTCGCCATCACGGTCGAAGCGGATGCTGCGCAGGTCGCCCGAGAGCGGCATGTCGAAGGCGATTTCGGTACCGGGACGCAGCTTGGTCAGCGATTCGCGGGCGCCGGGATGGTCCAGCACCCGGTGCAGGGTGCTGGCCGGAATGCCGGCCTGGTCGAACAGGTCGCTCAGGGTCTGGCCGCGCTGCACCCGCAGCACCTGCCAGCTGTCGCCCGGCACCTGCTGCTGGCGGGCCATGGTCAACGGCGGCAACGGCAGTGCCAGGCTGGTGTGGCTGTCGGCGAACGGCGCGTCGATGGTGTGCGAGAAGCCGGGGACGATCGTCGCCACCAGCGCACCGATGGTCGCAAACAGGCTGGCATGCATCCAATGGCGCCGGGTCCAGCGTTCATTGAATGCGGCGGGAAGGTGTTGCCTGAGCTTCCGATGCAGGGCGTTGTCGTGCAGGACGTGGAGGCGTTCCTGGAAGCGCTGCTTGCGTGCGCGCCCTTGTTCGGAGTTGTGCATCGGCGATTTTTCCTGACGGCCCGGGAGCGCGGGCCTAAACGCCGGTTACCATAGACACCTGAGAAAACCGCGTCAAACCCTTGTGCCCATTGGCTTTTGTGAAGCCAATCGGGTTAACTTTGCTTTAACACCCCACACAAGAATCGGCGTTGCCGGGAGTAGTCACGTGTCCTCGATTGAAGAAGCCCTTGCCCTGATCGGCCGTGGTGCCGACGAGATCCTCAAGCTCGAGGATCTGCGTGCGCGCCTGCAGGAAGGCCGTCCGCTGCGGATCAAGGCTGGCTTCGACCCCACCGCGCCCGACCTGCACCTGGGCCATACGGTGCTGCTGAACAAGATGCGCCAGTTCCAGGACCTCGGCCACCAGGTCATCTTCCTGATCGGCGACTTCACCGGCATGATCGGCGACCCGTCGGGCAAGAGCCTGACCCGCAAGCCGCTCAGCCGCGAGGACGTGCTGGCCAACGCCCGCACCTATGAGGAGCAGGTGTTCAAGGTGCTCGACCGCAGCCGTACCGAAGTCCGCTTCAATTCGGAGTGGTTCGGCAAGATGGGCGCCGCCGACATGATCCGCCTGGCCGGCCAGCACACCGTGGCGCGCATGCTCGAGCGCGACGACTTCGCCAAGCGCTACGCCGCCCAGCAGTCCATCGCCATCCACGAGTTTCTGTACCCGCTGGTGCAGGGCTACGACTCGGTGGCCCTGGAAGCCGACGTCGAACTGGGCGGTACCGACCAGAAGTTCAACCTGCTGATGGGCCGCGGCCTGCAGGAGCACCATGGCCAGAAGCCGCAGGTGGTGCTGACCATGCCGCTGCTGGAAGGCCTGGACGGCGTCAACAAGATGTCCAAGTCGCTGGGCAACTACATCGGTATCAGCGAACCGGCCATCGACATCGTCACCAAGACCATGAAGGTGGACGACACCCTGATGTGGCGCTGGATCGAGCTGCTGTCCTTCGACATCAGCCAGGCCGAAGCCGTGCAGCTGCGCGAGCAGGTGGCCACGGGCGGCCTGAACCCGCGCGTGGTCAAGCTGCGCCTGGCGCGTGAGCTGGCGACCCGCTTCCACGACGCTGCGTCCGCCGAGCAGGCCATTGCCGGCTGGGAAGCGGCGGTGACCGGGCAGGGCGACATCACCCAACTGCCGTTGCAGGACGTGGCGATCCCGGCCGAGGGCCTGCGTATCGCCGCGCTGCTGACGGCGGCCGGCCTGACCCCGAGCAATTCCGAAGCCAACCGCAAGCTCAAGGAGCGCGCGGTCAAGGTGGACGGTGAAGTGGTGGAGGACGGCCAGCAGGTGCTGCTGCCGGGCTTCGAAGGCCTGCTGCAGGTCGGCAAGCGCACCTTCGCCCGCGTGCGCCTGGTCACTGCCTGACATGAAGGAAGGGCCGGCGCCAGCCGGCCCTTCCTGCTTTGTATGTAGAGTCGAGCGTTGCTCGACTGCTCTTGCCCTCGCGGAACCCCCTCGAAGGGCACGCTCGACGGCTCGCGAATGAACGGATGCAACATCCGTTGAAAAAAATCGCCACACCCCCTTCACAAATGATCCAGATGGGGACATACTTCTCCTCCCCCGTCGCAGGGGTCGCCACCAAGGGGGCTTCAGCGACAACAGGGCGCCCACCACCGCCGAACGAGATGATCGAACGAAGGTGTTGACGGACTGAAAAAGTCTGGCATAATGGGCGGCTCGCTACGAAGAAAACTTCGCAGCACACGGGAACGGCGCTGAGGCCACTTCCCCGGATCTTTGAAAGTATGCGCAGGTATCTTGTGAAGGCGCCTGCAGGAAGGATGATTGTCCATCTTGCAGACGTTTGATCAAGCAACTATTAATTGTTTTAAAGCAAGCGATACGTTGCCAGCATCAATCATCTGCAGCTTTAAATTTTGATCTTCGGATCATGTCGTTTTAAGTGAAGAGTTTGATCCTGGCTCAGAGTGAACGCTGGCGGTAGGCCTAACACATGCAAGTCGAACGGCAGCACAGTAAGAGCTTGCTCTTACGGGTGGCGAGTGGCGGACGGGTGAGGAATACATCGGAATCTACTTTTTCGTGGGGGATAACGTAGGGAAACTTACGCTAATACCGCATACGACCTACGGGTGAAAGCAGGGGATCTTCGGACCTTGCGCGATTGAATGAGCCGATGTCGGATTAGCTAGTTGGCGGGGTAAAGGCCCACCAAGGCGACGATCCGTAGCTGGTCTGAGAGGATGATCAGCCACACTGGAACTGAGACACGGTCCAGACTCCTACGGGAGGCAGCAGTGGGGAATATTGGACAATGGGCGCAAGCCTGATCCAGCCATACCGCGTGGGTGAAGAAGGCCTTCGGGTTGTAAAGCCCTTTTGTTGGGAAAGAAATCCAGCCGGCTAATACCTGGTTGGGATGACGGTACCCAAAGAATAAGCACCGGCTAACTTCGTGCCAGCAGCCGCGGTAATACGAAGGGTGCAAGCGTTACTCGGAATTACTGGGCGTAAAGCGTGCGTAGGTGGTTATTTAAGTCCGTTGTGAAAGCCCTGGGCTCAACCTGGGAACTGCAGTGGATACTGGATGACTAGAATGTGGTAGAGGGTAGCGGAATTCCTGGTGTAGCAGTGAAATGCGTAGAGATCAGGAGGAACATCCATGGCGAAGGCAGCTACCTGGACCAACATTGACACTGAGGCACGAAAGCGTGGGGAGCAAACAGGATTAGATACCCTGGTAGTCCACGCCCTAAACGATGCGAACTGGATGTTGGGTGCAATTTGGCACGCAGTATCGAAGCTAACGCGTTAAGTTCGCCGCCTGGGGAGTACGGTCGCAAGACTGAAACTCAAAGGAATTGACGGGGGCCCGCACAAGCGGTGGAGTATGTGGTTTAATTCGATGCAACGCGAAGAACCTTACCTGGCCTTGACATGTCGAGAACTTTCCAGAGATGGATTGGTGCCTTCGGGAACTCGAACACAGGTGCTGCATGGCTGTCGTCAGCTCGTGTCGTGAGATGTTGGGTTAAGTCCCGCAACGAGCGCAACCCTTGTCCTTAGTTGCCAGCACGTAATGGTGGGAACTCTAAGGAGACCGCCGGTGACAAACCGGAGGAAGGTGGGGATGACGTCAAGTCATCATGGCCCTTACGGCCAGGGCTACACACGTACTACAATGGTAGGGACAGAGGGCTGCAAGCCGGCGACGGTAAGCCAATCCCAGAAACCCTATCTCAGTCCGGATTGGAGTCTGCAACTCGACTCCATGAAGTCGGAATCGCTAGTAATCGCAGATCAGCATTGCTGCGGTGAATACGTTCCCGGGCCTTGTACACACCGCCCGTCACACCATGGGAGTTTGTTGCACCAGAAGCAGGTAGCTTAACCTTCGGGAGGGCGCTTGCCACGGTGTGGCCGATGACTGGGGTGAAGTCGTAACAAGGTAGCCGTATCGGAAGGTGCGGCTGGATCACCTCCTTTTGAGCAAAGACAGCATCGTCCTGTCGGGCGTCTTCACAAAGTACCTGCATTCAGAGAATCACGTCGGCCAGGCCGATGTGAGAGTCCCTTTTGGGGCCTTAGCTCAGCTGGGAGAGCACCTGCTTTGCAAGCAGGGGGTCGTCGGTTCGATCCCGACAGGCTCCACCA